>JBFYOJ010000301.1:0-5096 GCA_041303885.1 Acidimicrobiia bacterium
CACTTCGGCCAGCTCGCCGATCGGGACCGGGGCCTCGGTGACAAACAGGACGGCCTCAAGGGCTGCAGTGTCCTTCATGACGCCCACTCCGATGTCAGGTCGATGGTCCCGGTCCCCCGGCTCTTCACGTTGATCTGCGCGAGCCAATCGTCTTGTGACACCTCGATCAGCCCCCATCGGGCCAGCTCGAGAAGTGCGAGGAAATAGGCGGCCACCTCGACAGGGCGGGTGCAGTGCTCGGTGAGGTCCTCGAAACTCGCCATGGTCAGCTCGGCCACTCTGGACCTCAGTTCGTCGATGGCAGCCTCCACAGAGGGCAGATCGAGATCGAGATGGTCCAGATCCGGCTCGGCTCCTTCCCGGGCGAACACCCGGGCGGCGAGAGCGGCCAGGCCGAGGCTGTCGATCGGGACGGTGACGTCCGCCGGGCGGGCCTGGATCTCCTGATCCATCCCGCTCACGCGGGGCACGTAACGGTTGGATTGCTGCAGCCGGCGTTGCAGGACGGCGGCGACATCTTTGAATGTGACACAGGCGAGTAAACGCGACAGCAGCCGATCACGCTCCTCGATGAGGGCCAGTTCCTCGTCGATGTCCAGCTCGCCACGACCCGGGAGCAGGGATTGCGCCTTGAGCTGGATCAACGTGGCCGCGATGAGGAGGAACTCCGAGGTCACCTCCAGGTCGAGGCCCTTCATCTCGTCGAGGAAGGAGATGTACTCGCCGACGACCTCGGTGAGACCCACTTCGGTCACCTCCACCTGGTGCTTGCTGATCAGCTGGAGCAGGAGGTCGAGTGGCCCCTCGAACACGGTCGTCTTCACGTGGAATGTCATCGGCGGCCAGGATATTCAGCCACCGGCCATGCTCCCCGTCTTTGGGGGCTGGTCGGCCCGCTGGAGCAGTTCCCAGGTCTCCCGGTCGATCGACGGTGGCCTGGCACCATGGTGCTCCCTGGCGAAGTCGACGACCAGGTCCTCACAGCCGACCGCGGCCAGCTCGGAGGCCCCGATCTCACCGTGGTCCCGGTAGGCGCGCATCCTCGAGGTCAGCGGAACCCGTAGCCCTATCAGCACCGAGGCCAGGCTCCTGCCGATGACACCCAGACGGGAATGTCGTTTGCCGACGTCGTGGAGGAGAGCAGCTCTCACCACGGTGGCGCCCTCCCCACCGGCCGCGACGACGACCAGGGCGGCGTGGTAGCCGTGACGCTGATCGGCATCGGCCTGGGCGAAGAAGAGGTCGGCTTCGTCCGGCCTGAGCCAGCGAGCCACTGCGCTGATCTCCCGGCCCGTCAGTGGCCTGGAGAAGAGGACGTCGAAGAAACGACCGGTGAGGTGGCCCAGGGAGCCGGGCACTCCCCTAGCCCGCGACCTGTGTCTTGCAGTCGATGCAGAGAACGGACGTGGGGCGAGCCTCGAGACGGGCGGCAGCGATCTCCTTGCCGCAACGCTCACAGATCCCATACGTGCCGTCGGCGATATGGGCCAGGGCGCGGTCGACATTGGCCAGTTGCTTCTTGAGTGACTCGACCACACCGAGCACCTCGGTTCGCTCGGCCGTGACTGCAGCCGCGTCGGCAAAACTCCCACCGAAGTCGAGGTCGACGCGGAGGTCGCCCGACTCGGCAGCACCCAGCTCCCCGAGTTGATGCACGAGGTGGTCACGCTGCTCTCGGAGCGCCTTCTCGGCGCCAGCGATGTCGAACGTCGTCATCTGCTCCTCGGGTGTGCCTGGACGTAGACCTCAACGAGATGAGTGGGACTGACCCTCGTGTAGATCTGGGTTGTGGAGATCGTAGCGTGACCCAGGATTTCTTGTACGGTGCGGAGGTCCGCCCCCGCTTCCACCATGTGGGTGGCTGCGGAGTGCCGGAGCACATGCGGTGAGACTTTTTCTTCGGGAATGCCTGCCCTTTTCGCGTTGGCCCTAACCACGTCGAACATGCCCTGGCGGCTGATTCGCCGTCCTCTCAGATTGAGGAACAAGGGGTCTCCACGCTGTGATCTGTGCAACATCTCCATCCGATCGGGGAGCCAGCGGGCGATGGCGATCACCGCTTTTCCCCCGAGTGGCACCAGCCGTTGTTTTGAGCCTTTCCCGGTGACTATGGCCACGCGATCCTCCAGGTCGATCTTGCCCAGGTCGAGGCCGACCGCCTCCGAGACCCGGGCCCCGGTCCCGTAGAGGAACTCGAGAAGTGCCGAATCCCTCCGCCCTTTGACCGTGGACAGGTCGGGCGCCTCGACCAGGCGGATCGCCTCGTCGACAGACAGCGCCTTGGGGAAAGGAGCAGAGCGACGGGGTGATTCGAGAAGGATGGTGGGGTCCTGGTCACGCAGCCCCTCGATGACCAGGAAGCGATGGAGGCCACGAACGGCGGCCAGTTTGCGGCTCACGGTCGAGGAGGCCAATTGCCGGCGTCTCAGCTCACTGAGGTACCGTTCAACCGTGCCCGGGTCGGGCTCGACTCCTTTCAGGAAGTCGAGGTACTGGTTCAGGTCACGCCGGTAGGCCGCGATCGTGTTGAGGGAGAGTCCGCGTTCCACGTCGAGGGCAAGAAGGTATTCCCCGACGCACTCCCGCAGTGACAGGGAGCGGGAGCTCAAACCGAGGCGAGCGCCTCTTGTGGCGGGACATGGGCGACGCCGAGGCTTTCGGCGACCGCTGGATGACACACCGCGTTCCCGATGACGTTCATCCCGCCGATCAACTCGGGATGGGCAGCCACCGCCCCCGTGACCCCCAGGTTGGCAAGGCCCACTGCATAACGGAGCGTGGCGTTGGTGAGGGCGTAGGTGGAGGTATGAGGCACCGCACCGGGGATGTTGCCTACCGCGTAATGGACGACGTCATGAACCAGGTAGACCGGGTCGCTATGGGTCGTCTCCCGGGAGGTCTCGAAGCAACCGCCCTGGTCGATCGCCACATCCACCAGCACCGAACCTCGCTTCATGCCGCGGATCATGTCTTCGCTGACCAGCTTCGGGGCCGCTGCGCCCGGCACCAGGACCGTCCCGATCACCAGATCTGCGCCGAGGACCTCCTCCTCGATGGTCAGCTTGTTCGAGTGAAGGGTCCTGATTCGCCCCTGATAGAGCGAGTCGAGCCAGCGCAGCTTGTTGATGTCAGTGTCGAGGACGACGACGTCTGCCTGCATCCCCATTGCGATGACAGCAGCATTCGCTCCTGCCATGCCTCCGCCGATGACGACGACCTTTCCCGGCGCCACCCCGGTGACACCTCCCAGGAGGACCCCGCGGCCGCCCTGGACCTTCTCCAAGAAGTAGGCCCCGACCTGGGCCGCCATGCGTCCGGCGATCTCGGACATGGGGGCGAGCAGGGGAAGTGACCGATCCGGCAGCTGGACCGTCTCGTAGGCGATGGCGATCACGTTCTTGTCGAGGAGACCGGTCGCCAGATCCGGGTAGGCAGCCAGATGCAGGTAGGTGAAGAGGATCTGCCCGGACCGGAACATGTCGATCTCGGCCTTCTGCGGCTCCTTGACCTTCAGGATCATGTCGGCAACGGCAAACACCTCACCGGCCGTCGGGACGATCGTGGCGCCCTGGGCCTCATATTCGTCGTTGTGGATAGTCGACCCCTCACCGGCGCCCCGCTCGATCAGGACGGTGTGCCCCCGCTCGGTCAATTCGCGCACCCCGACCGGGGTGATGGCCACCCGATGCTCTTCGGTCTTCACTTCCTTGGGTACGCCAACGATCAAGGCAGCATCCTCCCTGTGGTGCTCGCGAACTCAGGCAGGGTATCGGCCGCAGGGCCGCTTTGCTTCACTCTGTGGTGAGATCGACCGTCTCGTTCACTTCGACGACCGGGGCGTCCGCCCGTGCGGCGGCCCGGATCAGGCCGGCGAAGAGCGGATGAGGCTTGTCGGGCCGCGATCTGAACTCGGGGTGTGCCTGGGTCGCGACGAAATAGGGGTGGTCGACCAGCTCGATGTACTCCACCAGGTTGTCGTCGGGCGAGAGACCGGACAGCCTCATCCCCGCGCTCTCGAGGTCCTTGCGGTATCTGTTGTTGACCTCCCAGCGGTGGCGGTGACGCTCGTAGACGAGTTCCTGGCCATAGAGCTCCCTGACCTTCGAGCCTTCCGCCAGCTTGGCGGCATAGAGGCCGAGACGCATCGTCCCGCCCTTCTCCTCGACGTCTTCCTGGCTCGACATCAGGTCTATCACCGGGTGCGGTGTCGAAGGATCGAACTCGGTGCTGTTCGCCTCGGTGAGACCGAGGACGTTGCGGGCGAACTCGATGACCGAGCACTGCAGGCCGAGGCACAGCCCGAGCAGCGGGATGTCGTTCTCCCTGGCAAATCGGATCGCCTGGATCTTCCCCTCCACGCCCCGGTACCCGAACCCGCCGGGGATGACGATCCCGTCGAGGTCCTCGAGATAGGAGTCGGCGAGGAGACCGGTCAGCTCGTCGCTCGGCACCCAGACCAGGTCCAGCTTCAGCCCCTCGTCGGAGGCGGCATGACGAAGGGCCTCTGCGACCGAGAGGTAGGCGTCGGGCAGCCCGACATATTTGCCGACGACACCGAT
This sequence comes from Acidimicrobiia bacterium, assembly GCA_041303885.1. Classification (GTDB taxonomy): domain Bacteria; phylum Actinomycetota; class Acidimicrobiia; order Spongiisociales; family ZC4RG35; genus JARDZU01. Next base: position 4,560 of record JBFYOJ010000301.1, read on the forward strand.
CCTGACGCTCTTGGTGGCGGAGAGTGTCTTCTCCACCATCTTCCGCCAACTGTCCAGGTTCGGCGGGCCGGTGACCAGCCCGAGCCGGTCACAGATCACTGAGTCGAGCCCGCCGTCGTGGAGGACCAGCGGGACCTCATAGATGTCCGTGGCGTCGGGGGCCGCGATGACAGCCCTCTGCTGGACGTCGCAGAAGAGGCTGATCTTCTTCCTGACCCCCTCATCGATCTCCCGGTCGGAGCGCACGATGATCACGTCGGGGCTGATTCCCTTGCTGCGCAGCTCGGCCACCGAGTGCTGGGTGGGCTTGGTCTTCAGCTCCTCCGAGGTGGCGATGTACGGGACCAGGGTGACGTGCACGAATGCCACGTTCTCCCGGCCGACCTCGTTGCCGAACTGACGGATCGCCTCGAGGAAGGGAAGGCTCTCGATGTCTCCCACCGTGCCGCCCACCTCGGTGATGACGACGTCGACGTCCTGCTCACCGACCCGCCGGATCCTGTCCTTGATCTCGTTGGTGATGTGCGGGATGACTTG
>JBFYOJ010000302.1:0-25652 GCA_041303885.1 Acidimicrobiia bacterium
CGACGTCGGTGACGATGTGATCGAGGAGGTTGTCGTCAAAGACAACGGCCACCGATGTCTCCGCCCCCGGGTCGACCGTGAGCCGCACGTCGATGCCTCCCGACACCTCGATGCTGTCGAAAGCGCCGACATCTCTGGTCTCGGTGACGATGTTCCCGGAGCCGCTGGGACCGCAGGCGGCGACGAGAACCGCTGACAGCAACACGAGGAGATAGGAGTGACGTCGGCACGAGAGGCGTGATCGAGACATGGACCCACAGGCTATCCCGTTTCCCGATGACAGATCCGATGCGATCATGTATCGTCAAAGGTGCTGGCCGGTCACGTAGGCCGGAAACGGCTGGATCACAAGGCCGGCGGGCGACTCATTTCGGTGAGTACGCCCGGGGAAGCCCCGTAGGCGGAAACGTCGATGGGGCTTCTCTTTTTTTGGGTGGGTCCATCATGCAAGACATAGAATCCGGGCGAGTCGGATCTTGCACTACCTCAAGCAGCCAAAGCCAACACCCGAAGAGGTGACACGCGAGGTCACCGAGACCGTGTCGCGCATAATCGCCGAAGTCGAGCAGGAAGGCACGGAGGCGGTCCGCCGTCACTCCAAACGTCTCGACAACTGGGACCCACCGTCATTCCGGGTCACCGCAGAAGACATCGAACGCGCCTACGTCGCGATGGCGCCGGACGTGGAGAACGGGGCTCGGTTCCTCATCGACCAGGTGACCAACTTCGCCCGGCTGCAGCGGGAGACGCTGGTCGACTTCGAGGCCGAGACCCTTCCCGGTGTCGTGCTCGGACAGCGTCATATCCCGGTCGCCTCGGTGGGCGCCTACTCCCCTGGTGGTCGATACCCGCTGATCGCCTCGGCGGTGATGACCGTGGCCACCGCCAAGGTCGCAGGCGTTTCTCGCGTCGTGGCTGCCGCGCCGCCCAAGGATCAACTGGGGATGCACCGCCCGCAGTTGTGGGCGATGGTGGAATCGGGCGCCGACGAGATCTTCTGTGTCGGCGGGGTACAGGCCCTGGCCGGCATGGCCTTCGGGTTGGAGGGGTCCGAACCTGTGGACATGATCGTCGGACCGGGGAATGCCTACGTGGCCGAGGCGAAGCGACAGTTGTTCGGCAAGGTCGGCATCGACCTGCTCGCCGGGCCGACCGAGATCATGGTCATCGCCGACGAGACCGCCGATCCGTCCATCGTGGCCTGCGATCTCCTCGGACAGGCAGAGCACGGGCCGACCTCCCCGGCCATCCTCGCCACCACCTCCGAGGAATTGGGGAAAGCGACGATCGAGCAAGTGGATTGGTGGCTGGAGCGATGGCCCACTGCCGACGTGGCCGGTGCGGCTTGGAGGGACTTCGGCACCGTGATCCTCTGCGATGACGACGAGGACTTGCGCCGCGTCGCCGACGAGATCGCCCCGGAGCATCTCGAGGTGCAGACCCGGGACCCGGATTGGTTCGTCGACCGGCTGACCAACTACGGAAGCCTGTTCATCGGGACCCACGCCACCGTCGCCTACTCGGACAAGGCAATCGGGACCAACCACACCCTGCCCACCCGTGGAGCGGCCCGGTACACCGGAGGATTGTGGGTTGGCAAGTTCCTCAAGACAGTCACCACCCAACGCTGTGAGCCGGCCGGATCGCTGCTCGTGGCCGAGCCGGCTGCGGTGGTCGCCGACGCCGAGTTGATGGCCGGTCATGCAATCAGCGCACGGCTCCGTCTCAACCCCGAATTCTTCCCCGACGTGCTCCAGGGCTCGGATGACTGACCGGCGGGTGACCCTCGTCACCGGCGCCAGCCAGGGAATCGGGCGGGTGATCGCACAGACCTTCGCCGGAGAGGGCGACGTGCTGGTCCTGGCCGCCCGCAACCTAGAGGGCCTGGACGAAACCGCCTCCCTGGTGGAGGCCGCAGGCGGGGAGCCGCTGGTGGTCGAGACCGACGTCACTTCGGAAGCCTCCGTTCAACAGATGGTCGACACTGCGATAGGGGTGTGTGGGCGGATCGACGTCCTGGTCAACAACAGCGGGGTCGGCGGGCCGAGTGGCAGGCTCTGGGAGATCGACCCGGCCGAATGGCGCTCCACCTTCGAGGTGAACGTCTACGGGGTGTTCCTGGTGTCGAGGGCGGTGTTGCCCGTGATGGTCGGCCAGAAGTCCGGATCGGTGATCATCATCGGCTCGATCAGCGGCAAACGACCGCTGTTCGGGCGCACGGCCTATACCTCGAGCAAGACGGCGTTGATTGGCCTGACCCGAACCCTCGCCCTCGAGGCGGGAGCCGAAGGGGTGCGGGTCAACCTGATCTCCCCTGGGTTCGTGGCCGGCCCCCGGATCGAGTGGGCAATGAGGGCCCAGGCCGAGACCCGGGGGATCCCCGTCGACGATGTCCGCCAGGAGTTCGAAGACCTCGCCGCGCTGGGACGTCTGACCGAGCCCGAGGACGTCGCCCGAACGGCGGTGTTCCTCGCCTCGGCGGCCGCGAGCGGGATCACCGGGGCGGACATCAACGTCAACTCGGGCGTGGTGATGTACTGACGGCGTCAGGCCGACGCGCTGGCCGGGTGCATCTCCTCGAACCGGCCGAGTATCTCTGCCTGTTGGGTGGCCACCTTTGGATCGGCTGCCCGTCTGGGATGAGGCAGGTCGATGGTGATGTCGTCGAAGATCCGTCCGCCTGGGGCGAGGACGATTATCCGATCTGACAACTGCACCGCCTCCACCACGTCATGGGTGACGAAGAGCACGGTCTTCCTGGTAGCTGTCCACAACTCCTGGAGGTGGTCGCGCAGTGACCTGGCCGTGATGGCGTCGAGATGGCTGAACGGCTCGTCCATGAGCAGGAGATCTGGCTCGACGGAGAAGGCGCGGGCGATCCCGACCCTCTGCTGCATCCCACCCGAGAGCTGCCCCGGGAACATGTCGTGGGTGTGGCTCAAACCCACCATCTCCAAATAGCGGGCGGCCTTGTCGGTCCCGTCGTCGTCGCGCACATACAGCATGTTGTCCAGCACTGTGCGCCAGGGAAGGAGCCGGGCGTCCTGGAAGACGTATCCGAGACGGGCCGGCCGGCCGGCTTCGGTGACCGCAACCGTCCCGCTGGTCGGTGTCTCCACCCCGGAGAGGATGTTGAGCAACGTGCTCTTGCCGCAACCCGAGGGGCCCACGATCGAGACGAACACGTTGCCGTCGATCTCGAAGGAGATGTCACCGATCGCGGTCACCGGATCTCCCCCCTTCAATGGTGGAGGGAAGATCTTGGTCAGTCGTTGAATATCAACCCGGGCCATGTCATGCACCTACCTGCTCTATCTCGGCGAGTTCCATATCGACCTCGATCGGGTCCCTCCAGCGAAAAGCGCGTGCCTGCAAGCGGTTCAACACCACCCGATCGAGCACCACGATGAAGATGATGAAGACGATGACCCACCCGAGGAAGCCTCGATAGCGGTTGGCATCGAACCAGTAGCGGGTACGGAACCCGACCCCGGCCTGACCGCTGAACCACTCAGAGAGGAGGACCGCGTTCCAGCCCACGATGATGGCGAACCTGAGCCCGGCGAAGATGTACCCGGCCACCGCAGGGAGTATGAGGTGGCGGAACTGCTTCCACCGGCCGACCTCGAAGGCGTTCGACATGTTCTTCAACTCCGGGGTGATGGCTCGGGCCCCGTGAGCCACGTTGATGGCGACAAAGGGAAAAGCGACGAATGCCACCGTCAGCACGGGAGCCCGCCACGAGATCCCGAACCACATCGTGGTGAGGAACGCCCACACGAATGCAGGCATCGTCAGCAGGACCAGCACGGTGTCGTTGAGCAGAGAGCGGGCAAGACCCGACGACCCGATGGCGACCCCGACCAGCAGCCCGCCGACGAAACCAATGAGCAGGCCCAAGGAGAACCAACGGAGGGTGACGGCGAAGTGCTCCCAGAACTCGCCGGTAATGATCCCGCCATGCGACCCCCCGGTTATCTCCGTGTACAGGAACTGGGTGACATCGACCGGGCCGGGAACCCTGGGTGCGATCAAGGTCAAGAGCTGCCATAGCGCCACAAAGACGACGATGGCCGTGACTTGCGCGCCAATCGGGCTGGTCAGCCAGGTCCGGATTCGCCCTGGCGCAGGTGGGGCTTCGGGGAATGCCACCGGCGCGGCAGTCATTGGTGTTGCTCCCACTGCCGCCACCGGAAGAGGCGGCGCTCGATCCTGACCAGGACGAACCTCTCGAGGAGCAACATGAAACCAACGAACAGAAGCACCCATGCGATGACCGCGGGCATGTTGAACAGCTGGTAGTTCCGGCGGATCTGAAAGCCGATCCCCTTGGAGGCTCCAAAGACCTCAGTGAGGGTGCCCACCTTCCAGGCGAGTGAGAAGGAGAGACGCACCCCGGCGAAGATGAACGGGAGAACCGAAGGGACGGTCACGTGCCGGAACACCTGGCTCTCGGAGCGACCGTAGGCGATGCTCATGTCGATCAGCCGTCTGTCGACGCCACGCACCCCTTCTGCCACGTTGATGGCGACATAGGGCATTGCAATCAGGCCCACCACCGCAACCGGTCCCCAGAACGAGATGCCGAAGACCACGAAGGCCATCACCGCATAGGTGAGACCCGGGATCGACCCGGCCACGACCACCGGCGCCTGGAGGAAGTTCCCCCAGTACTTGGAACGGCCCATCACAAACCCGAGCGGGGTCCCGATCAGGACTGCGGCGAAGAAGCCTGTCAGCACCCGGATGACACTGGCCCAGAACTGGGTCCAGAAGTCGCCCTCGAAGATCGTGCGCATCTCCTCGACCACCCTCGGGGGAGAGGGGAGGCGCGCCTCCGAGTCGAGCAGGGCCGATAGCGCCCACCAGACGCCGAGAAAGAAGAGCCAGCCCAGCACCACGGCCAGGTACCGCCGCCGGCGGGAGCCGGCGGCGGTACGCAGGACGTTCGCCTGGTCTTGTCCTTCTGAGACGGCCTCGGCGACGCTCGTCATGGTCAGGGCGTCAGGATCTCAAACCGAGGGTTCTCCTCGTCCTCTTCCATGAACCCGTTCTCCCGCATGATGTCGAAGAGCGGAAGCTCGGCATCGAGCCATTCCTGATCGAGATAGACCGAGGTCACGAACCAGTCGTGCTCCGACAGCCAATCCTGCATGAAGGCGACCTGCTCGTCACCTTCCACCGCGAAATGCTGCGGGTAGCTGGCGATGATCTCGGCCTTGTTGGCCTGCCACTCGTCGATCCCCCGCTGCCACAGGCTCATGAAGAAGGCGATCTCGTCCGGATGCTCGTCGTACCACTCTTCGTTGGCCAGGAAGACGTTGATCATCGGGCCCTCGTGACCGGGGTTCCCCGCGATCTCGGCGCCGTACAGCTCGGCAGACGTCCTGCCGTCGTAGAGGACGCGTAGCTCCTCATTGATCAACTCGTTGACCGCGAAGTCGGGAAGCACCAGACCCGCGGCTGTCTCCTCCGCCGCCGTTGCAGGGCCGGTGTTGGTGATGTCCACCTGGGTCAGCTCGAAATCGCCGCCGCCGGTGCGAAAGTCGAGACCGTGCACCTCCGAGGCGATGACCCCCCAGATCAGAGTCGAGGACACCGAGTCCCACACCGCCAGAGATTGGCCGGTGAGATCTTCCAGACTCTGACTGGTCGTGTCCGATGCGGGAACGGCGAGCACAGAACGGTCGATGTTGTACTTGCCGAACACCACCGAAGTCGTCCCGGCTTGCTTGTCCAGGGTCGGCACCTCGAAGTCCCCGACCGAGACGATGTCGGCGAAGCCGCCGGCATAGATCCCGAACTCGTCCCAGGTCACCTGAGCGAGGATGCAAATCCCCGACTCCTGTTCCATCTCGTCCTTGATCCCGCTGTCGTTCAAGTAATCCCAAACCGGGTCCGGGGCAAATGTGAAGCGAATGACCGAGTTGCAGCCATCACCTCCCTCACCACCGCCTTCGGTGTCTTCGGTGGCGCCATCGTCACCGCAAGCGGCAACGATGAGGGCCAAGGCCATCAAGGCTGCCAGCAGCCCTTTCCTTTTCATCTTCTCCTCCTGTTTGTCACCGGGCATCGGCCCGAGTGTCCTTGTGTCGCGGTTCCCGGCCCTCGCCGGCCAGGTACCTGAGCATCTGCTCGTATGAAGCCGAGATGTGTGCCGTGATCAGCGCCTCGATTCGCGTCGGGTGGCCCTGACGCGCCGCCTCGAGGATCATCCGGTGCTCGCTATCCACCACGTCCTGGCTGAGCTCGATGTGGACCGCGGTGTAACGGTCGGTTTGGCGGCGCACCGACCGCACGATGTCGAGGGAACGCTGCCGATTCGCGGCGGAGTACAGAGTCTCATGAAACCGGTTGTTCAGCGGGAGCCAAGGTTGCTTGTCGGTGGTAGATGCCATCCGCTCCAACAACTCCTCCATGTCGGTGAAGTGGCGCTGGGTGAGGTTGGGGATGGCAAGCCGGCCGAGCCGTGGCTCGAGTGAGATTCGGATCTCATACAGCTCCTGGAGATCCTCCATCGACAGAGAAGCGACCACCGCCGTGGTGTTGTCCCGGACCTTGACCAATCCCTCCGCGGCCAGGGACCGGAGAGCGTCTCGCACCGGGATCCGGCTCATCCCCAACTCGGTGGCGAGCTGATGCTGGCTCAACTTCGCACCCGGCCCCAGGTCACCGGTGAGGATTCGCTCGCGGATGGTCGACGTGGCTTTCTGACCTGCTGTCGTGGTCGCACCCGCCGTGTTCACCCGCCCGACTCCTTCGCTGGGTGGTATACCCGACGCCGGATCCTATACAATGCGTGATGTCGATGCCGCCGATATCGGCAGAGGATCCATGGAGAATCCAGGCATTCACGACGGTTCGATCCCACATCGGCGCGCAGGCTCGTATACGAACGCCGCCGGCGGCGGCGTCCGGCCAAGAACCGTCCTGGCATAATCCGAGCATGAGGGACATCCCGGGCGAACCGCTCCCCGTCGGTGCCACGGCCCCGCGTTTCAGATTGCGGAGGACTTTCGAGGAGACGGTGGACCTCGCTGACCTCCTGGAGGGCGGCCCGGTGGTAGTGGTCTTCTACGTCTTTGACTTCGGTGATATATGAAGTCACGAGCTGTCCCAGTTCGGGGCAAGGATCGGTCACATCCGCGACCTCGGTGTCGAGTTGGTGGCGATCGCGGTGACCCCGACCTTCGCCCAGATGGCCTTCGCCGCCAAGCTGGGCATCGACTTCCCTCTGCTCAGCGACTGGGAAGGTACGACTTGTGCCTCCTACGGGGTTCGTTACGAGTCCTGGAAGGGGCACAAGGGTCTGGCGAAGCGCTCGGTGTTCGTCATCGACCGCGACGGAATCATCACGTATCGCTGGTATCAAGACGACGCCCTGATCCTGCCTGACTTCGAGGAGCTCATGGCGGCGATCATGCAGGTAGGAACGGAGAACGGGTGATGCGAGCGTTGATCAACCAGGGTCAGGGTGGCATGACGGTCGAGTTCGCCGATGTGCCGGAGCCCAGTCCAGCCCCGTCGGAGGCGGTCATCGAAGTTGCTGCCTTCGCCGTCAACAGGGGCGAGCTTCGTCTCCTCGCCGCCCGCCCCCATGGCTGGCGTCCCGGCCAGGATGTGGCAGGTGTCGTGGTCCAACCTGCTCGTGACGGATCGGGGCCGGAGGAGGGAGCGCGGGTCGTGGCCTGGCCGGAGCAGGCGGGCTGGGCGCAACGGGTGGCGGTGCCGACGACGCATCTGGCCACCCTCGCCGCCGACGTCACCCTGCAGCAAGGCGCCACCCTTCCCATCGCGGGAGTGACCGCCCTCCGACTGCTCCGTCTCGGCGGGGACTTGACCGGACGCCGGGTGTTGATCACGGGGGCAGCAGGCGGTGTTGGGAGGTTCGCCGTCGAGTTGGCAGCACAGGCCGGGGCCGTCGTCACCGGCGTTGCGGCCGACGAGTCTCGTGCCGAGGGGTTGACCGAACTGGGCGCCGGGACAGTCGTCCACCAGCCCGACGACCTGGAAGGCCCGTTCGACCTCATCCTCGAAGCAGCGGGTGGGCCCTCTTTGGAGGCAGCCGTGCGCCTGGTCGCTCCCGGTGGAGACATCCTGGTCTACGGCAACTCGTCCAACACCCCGGCGCAGATCTCCTTCGGGGACTTCCGCGGTCATGCCCTGGCCCGGATCACCGCCTTCTTCGTCTATGAGAGCGGCGAGCCGCCAATGTTCGGGGAGGACCTCCAGCTGCTCGCCGACATGATCTCCGCCGGAAAACTCCATCCCCAGGTCGGCCTGGAGACGAACTGGGCCGAGGCCAATATGGCCTTCGAGTTGCTGGCAGGGCGCCGTGTCAACGGCAAGGCGGTGCTACTGGTCGACTGACCGATCAAGGCTCGTGTCACAGACCCGTCTCGGTATGGTGACCGGTGATGGGCAGACGGGATCCGACGGCAGTATGAGTCTTTCCGTGGTGGCGATGACGATCTTGTTGGCCGTGTTGCCCCCCGGCGGGACCTTCATAGACGACGACGGCAGCGTCCACGAGGGAGGCATCGAGGCGATCGCCGAAGCCGGGATCACCACCGGCTGCAACCCCCCGACGAACAACCGGTATTGCCCGGGTCAGATCGTCACCCGCGGGCAGATGGCGGCGTTCATCGCCCGAGCCCGTTCACTCCCCCCGACGATCGAGGACTCCTTCAGCGACGACAAGGGCCACGTGTTCGAGGGTGCCATCAACCGGATCGCCGATGCCGGGATCACCATGGGCTGCAACCCGCCGGTCAACGATCGATTCTGCCCCGATCGATTGATGACCAGGGGGGAGATGGCCGCGATGCTGGCCCGCGCTTCTGGATACCCGGGCGCGGCGGACGATCGCTTCATCGACGACGACAACCACGTCTTCGAGGATGCGATCAACCGGATCGCGGCCGCGGGTATCACGTTGGGCTGCAACCCGCCGGCCAATGACCGGTTCTGCCCTGACCAGGGCATCACCAGAGACCAGATGGCCACCTTCCTCACCCGTTCCCTGCGACTGACCGCCAACCGGCCGCCGCCGCGCCCCAACCCTGTCGTGGCCGTCGTGCCCCGGGAGGAATGGGGTGCCCGGGCCGCCCAGACGAGCCGGATGGTCCCGCACACCATCAGCAGGCTCACCGTGCACCATGCCGGATCTCAGAGCGGGACGACCGGCCCCGCACAGATTCGGGGGTGGCAGAACTGGCACATGAGCGGGCAGGGCTGGGCCGACCTCGCCTATCACGTGATCATCGGGATCGACGGCACGGTCTACGAGGGGCGCGATCCGGCCTATCGCGGCGATACAGGGACGACGTATGACACCACCGGCCACTTCCTGGTCGTGGTCGAGGGCAACTTCGACGTGGACAGACCGACGGCGGCCCAGCTGGAATCCCTGACTGCCGTGCTTGCTTGGGCAGCGGAACACTACGGCGTGCCGGCATCTGCCATCGCAGGGCATGGCGACTACGCCGCCACCGCCTGTCCCGGGGCGAACCTGGAGGGACGGATCCGCTCGGGAGAGCTGGAGACTGCCGTGCAGAAACTGATCGACACAGGCGGGGTCGAGCTCTTCTGGCCCTGACCCGACGGAGTGTCTTCGGGGGTCAACCGTCCCGAGCCGGGCGAGACTCGGGTCGGAAGTAGAAGTAGAGCGGTATCAAACCGATCACGGCAAGCACGATGAAAAGCACCATGCCCTCGGTTGAGGCATGGGGGGATGTGGGATCGGCGGAGTGCCCCATCGATTGATCCACCGCGACGCCAATCGACTCGAGAAACCCGTAAACCAGCCAGGCGCCGACCAGCACATAGCCCCACGGCCTTCTCCGCCACAGCCACCAGGCGGCGAGTGCCGCCATGGGCAGCCAGAACGCCAGATCCTGAATCCACACCGGGTTGGTAGCAACGCCGGTGCCTTCGAGGACCGACCCTGGGTCCTGATCCAGGAGGGCCGGAACGATGGCTCTCATCCACACCAGGACGTTCAGCGCCACCACAACCCAGGCGTACACAGCAAGGCCGCGATTCGGGAGACGGGTAAGACGGTTCGATGTCTCGCCCGGGCGGGTGGCGATCACCAGGCTCCCCAACGTGAAGAGAGCCAGGGAGAACGTGCCCACGTACATCAGGAACAGACGGTTGAACGGGGTGCCGAACAAGAGCATGAAACCGTTGTACGTCAAGTAGACGACGGTGCCCAACCAGACCAGGTGGGAACGCCACGAGCCCCTCGCCGCGAGCAACGCCGAGACAAGGAGCATGGGGACGCCCAGCACCAGCATCATCAACGACGTACCCCGGCCATTGGCGTTGGTCACCGCAGGACCGGTGAGTATGTCAGGCACGAAGAAGGTCAATGAAGCGGAGACCGCGGCGATCAAGCCGAGGATGGCGGTGAGCCAAACCACATGAGCGGGATATGGAGCCCCTCGAGAGCCGACATCAACAGGGGCCCGGTCCAGAGAGACGGACACTTCGAGCACACTTTCCACCGGGAACGAACCGGTAAGTCGACTCTCGCCCGAAACGAAGCGAGGAAGCTAGGGTCGAAAGTCCCCGCCTCGGGGACCACAAGATTCGAACCGGATGGCTAGATATTGGGGCCCGACTTGACCACCGACTCGTCCACACCATCGGAGTGCATGGCGAAGTTCTCGGCGAACATCAAGGCCAGGGCGGCGGCCTGCCGGTCGAACTCCTCCGGGTCGGCCCAGGTGTCCCGGGGAATCAGGAGCGAGGACGGCACCCCCGGCACCGTGGTGGGCACCAGCAGCCCGAAGACGGGGTCCTCGACGTACTCCACGTCGTCGAGATCGCCGACAAGGGCGGCATTGAGCATTGCGCGTGTGTGCGGGATCCGGATCCGGGTCCCCACGCCGTGTGGTCCGCCGGTCCAGCCGGTGTTGATCATCCAGACCCGGCAGTCGTACTGGTCGATCTTCCCGGCGAGGACGTTGGCGTAGTACGAAGGCGGAAGAGGGAGGAACGGGGCCCCGAAGCAGGCGGAGAAGGTGGCCGAGGGCTCGGTTACCCCGCGCTCGGTGCCGGCGAGCTTGGCGGTGTATCCGCTGATGAAGTAGTACATCGCCTGCTCACTGCTCAGTCGCGAGATGGGCGGGAGCACGCCGAAGGCATCCGCCGACAGGTAGACGATGTCCTTTGGGTGAGGCCCGGTCATACTAGGCTCGGCGTTGGGGAGATGCGCCAGTGGATAGGAGCAGCGGGTGTTCTCCGTCTTGGAGGCATCGGTGTAGATCGGGAAGCGGGTCTCCGGGCTGAGAACGACGTTCTCCAGGATCGTCTCGAACTGCCCGGCCGCCTCGTAGATCAGTGGTTCGTCCTCAGGCGACAGGTTGATCGTCTTGGCGTAGGAGCCGCCCTCGATGTTGAAGATGCCATCGACACCCCACCCGATCTCGTCATCACCCACCATGAGGCGGGCCGGATCGGTGGCGAGAGTCGTCTTGCCCGTCCCGGAGAGACCGAAGATAACCGCCGAGTCACCGCCGTCCGGCGCCACGCTGGCGGAGGCGTGCATCGAGAGGACGTCACGCTTCGGGAGCAGGTAGTTCATCACCGAGAACACCGACTTCTTCATCTCCCCGGCATAGGTCGTGCCGCCGATCAGCAACACCTCGTGGTCGAAGCTGATGCAGATGAAGACCTCGCTCCTGGTCCCGTCACGCTCGGGATCTGCCTGGAAGCTGGGTGCGTGCACGATGGTGAAATCGGGCACGAACGGCTCGATCTCATCGGAGACGTCGAACTTGCGGCGCAGGATGAACATGTTGCGGCAGAACAGGGAGTGCCAGGGGCTCTCGGTGATCGCCCGGACCGACAGCCGGTTCTTCGGGTCGGCCCCGGCGTACAGGTCCTGCACGTAAAGATCCCGCCCGCCGAGGTGCTCACAGACCCGCCGGTAGAGGGCGTCGTACACCTCCGGCTCCATCGGATGGTTGACCTCGCCCCACCAGATGTCTGCCTCGGTGCTTGCCTCCCGCACGACGAATTTGTCCCTGGGGCTGCGGCCGGTATAGGGAACGGTGTCGACGACCAGGGCGCCCCGGTGGGCCAGCTCTCCCTCACCGCGACGAAGGGTGTGCTCGTAGAGCTCAGGTGTCGGCAGATCCCAATAGAGATTTCGGGTCGGGGTGATCCCATGTGTTGTCAGTGATCGCAATCGGCCCTCCGAGGACGCAGCCGGTCAGGCTAGATCGTGCGGTTTCGCTCCGGTCTCACCGTAGACGAGACCGGGCGAATCAGCGTTCGCGGGGTGCGCCGGTCACTTCTTGGGCGTCTTCACCGAGCCGCACCTGAGACCGGTCATCGATGATCGACATCATCATCACACTCCTGCTCCTTGCGGCCGGGATCGCCTGCAGCGAGCTCCGTAGGCACCGCGTTCGAGGGGAACTGCAACGGAGCCAGGGATTCCTCGACAAGCGTCAGGTGGGACGCTCGTAGAACAGGCTCAGTGGATCCGGCAGATAAGGGCCGAATGGAGGGATCCGCTGAAATCCCATCCCCTCGTAGAGACGAATCGCCTCGAGTTGATGGATGCCCGTCTCGAGACGAAGCAGGCAGACACCCTGCTCCCGGGCGTGCTCCGCAAGCCGGTCGATCAAAAGACGTCCCAACCCCCGGCCACGGAAGGGCGGGCGCACATACATCCGCTTCAACTCCCCGTACTCGGATCCACAGACCTGGATGGCGCCACAACCGGCCGGGTGCCCGTCGTGTCTCACCAAGAAGAAGTCGACGCGCTCGGAAATCAGCTTGTCCACGCTGTAGCCGTGCCGGCTCTCCTCCGGGTAGAGAAGCTCGAGCTCGGCATCGAGCTCGGTGATGATCTCACGCGCCACCGGCGAATCGGGACGCTCTGGTTCGATCGAGGTGGCCATGACCGCGGCAGGGTAGGTATTTCAGGGCCCGGTGCCACAGGCCATACCTGGGGAAATGCTCCCGTGCCCCCCTTGCCCGACATCTGCTTCGCGCCAGGGACCTGGCCGACGCTCACTACGCCGAGCCCATGACCGTGGCCGACAGCGATCTCGAGGGTAAGGGAGCGGTCGGCACCGTATTTCTCACCGTGGAGGACTGCTAGGCCCCATACGAGGACCTGCCTGCGCGGGGTGTTCGATTGGTCGACAGGTCAGAGGCACGCCCGTACAGGATCAATGCCTGTTCCGTGATCCGTCGGGCAACCATCTGAGGCTGCCCAGCTGGCGGAGATCCCGGTCCGCTGAGCCTGCCAGACTCGTCGCGTCGTGCACGAGTTGTTTGGCTATGACGAAGCAGTCATCGAGCGCTTCCCGACGATTCGGGCCGGCCTGGTCCATGCAGACGGATTGGCCAACGGCCCGAGCCCGTCGGGATTGCTCGATGAGTACGAGAACGAGCAGAGGGCTGTCCTCGACAGGATGGCGGCGACGCCCATCGCGGAGATCCCGTCGGTGAGCGCATGGCGCCGGGTCTTCACTCGGTTCGGGGTCAAACCTACCCAGTACCGGGCCGCGGTCGAGTCCCTGTTGCGCCGACTCGACAAACAAGGGGAGATTCCCACCATCAATACCCTCGTCGACCTCGGGAACCTGGTGTCGATCCGATACGCGATGCCGGTTGCTGTGTTCGATCGAGCAGGCCTGGCAGGAGCGATCACGGTCCGATTTGCTTCGGGCGAGGAGGAGTTCACTGACCTCGGCTCATCCGAGGCCAACCATCCCGATCCGGGCGAGATAGTCTTCGTGGATTCGGACGGCGTGGTCGCGGCTCGTCGCTGGTGTTGGCGGCAGAGCGCCGACAGCGCCTCCGGTCCGAACACGGTGGAGGCACTGTTCGTGATCGAAGGGCACCACGACCGAGCCGAGGATGACCTGGAGAGGGCGGTCGCGGACGTCCTGCTGCTGCTCGACTCCTACCAACCAGGCAGTGGAGCCGAACCCCACCGTTTGTCAGACGCTATTCCCGGGGTCTGATGCGCGGGATCACGGACGCGGGGTGAGCACGGCGATGGGAATCACCCTCCCTGATTTTTCCGCGTATTTGTCGAAAAAGGGGGCGCGGGTCAAGACGACGTCCTGCCATAGCTCGTCGCGTTCGTCACTCCCGGCGATACGAGCATCGACGTCCCGCTGCTGCTCACCGATCTGGACTCGGGCCCGGCCGGCTGCCTGGAGGTTGTGTATCCACTGCGGGTTGTCCTTGACGCCCCCGGCCGAAGCGGTGAGCAGGTAGCCGTTGTCGTGCTCGAAGAAGGCGATCGGGACCGATCGCGGGATCCCCGTCTTTCGACCGGGCACGGTCAGGATCAGGACCGGGATACCTTTTGCGCTCCCACCAACCCGGCCGTTGCTTCGACGGTACAGCCATGACGCAGCCTTGTTGCCCACTGCGATTGCCTTGTTTGCGACCGGATTCATCCTGACTCCTCAATATGATGAAGCAACCTGTCTATCAGGTTACCTTATTAATTAGGAAGTGACGATGGCGCAGGACTCCAAGAGCGTGCCGCTCAACACCATCTCGTTGTTGGGTCAGGCGTACAGCCTTCTCGGCTTCCAGATCGTCGACGGGGTGGTGGGCGCGGGATTCCCGCAGAAACCCAAGCACTCGGCGGTGTTCGCCCAGATCGATCCAGATGGCTCCCGGCTCACCGATCTCGCGCACCGCGCCCACATCACCCCGCAGGCAATGGGCGAACTGGTCGACGAGCTCGAGGAGCTCGGCTATGTCACCCGTCTGCCCCACCCCGAGGACCGACGGGCCAAGCTCATCGTCCTTACCGCGAGTGGGCGCGCCGCGGTCGAAGCGGGGCGAGAGACCATCGACGGACTGGAGGGGAGAATCACCAAGATCCTCGGAGTCGAAGGGCACGAGACACTGCGCAACCTGTTATCCAAACTGGTGACTCAGGGCTGACCCACCGCCGGGCAAGTCAAATGACCCGGGACGCGCCGGGCAGTCGCACAACCAGTGACCCGAGGGCGTACGAGGCGGCTACACCGAGCACGCTCACCAACAGGTACTCGGCCTCGGGTGGCCAGGGCACGAAACGACTGGCCAACACCAATCCAACCAGGACGAGCTGGTGGAACAGGAAAGCGGCGAAGGCAGCCCTGCTCATCTCCTTGCGGATCCGTCCCTGATCGGTGAAACGGCGCCGAAACAGGTCGACCAGCCAGAAGGGCATCGACACCACCAGGACAGCCTCGATGGCGGAGAACAGGAGCGACTCCCATGTGGCGCCGCCGAAGAGCCGCTCGGGGTCGAGCCCGAGAAGAGCGATCCCGACCAGTGCGAGGACGCCGGCCACCACTCCGGCCCAGGCTGCCCGCCGGGTGACCTTGGCGATGCGGGGCGTGATCGGGGCGAGCCAGCGCCGCTCGGCGGCGAGGACGCCGAGGGTAAAGCCGGCGATCCATCCGGGCGCCTGCCCCACGGAGAGACGCCAGACTTCCACTCCGAGGGGAACCGCCAGCCTTATCGAGAAGGTGACCGCCGTCACCAGGAGAGCTGCAACAACGAGATGCCACACACCGAGAGACCTCGGTGCAGAGCCACGCCGGGGTGCGAGCTTTCTGGTCAGGGCATAGACCAAGGAGAAGATGAGGAGGACCCCGAGGAACCAGGTCGGCCCGGGGGCGGGGGGCCACCAAATGTCGACGGTGAAGGCCCAGAACCCTCCAGTCGATCCGGCGTTGTCCGGATCCGCATACTCGATCACCGGGCTCATCGCCACGATGAAGACCAGCATCGGGATGCCGAGGCGGAAGACGCGGTCGATCAGGAACCTGCGCGTGCCCTTCCGATCCAGCGACGGGGCGGTGTACATCCCGGCGATGAAGAAGAAGAGCGCCATCCCGAACATCGCGGCGATGAGGAACATCGAGATGATGCTGAACCACGGCTCGCCGAGGTGGGGCTCCTCGAACACCCACTCTCCGATCCCGGTCCAGGCGATCGTGGTGTGGCCGACGATCACCCCCGCGACCAGCGCAACCTTCAGGTTGTCGATGGAGCGGTCCCGGGGCCGCTCCATCGTGGCGGCGACGGGTGCGGTCATCGGCCCGGTCAGGGTTTTCTCCATCCTGGCCTCCCGAATACCTTCTGGCCCGGGCGGACGCCAGGGTCTTCTGTCCCTTTTGGGCGTGAGCCCGGTAACGATCCCGTGGCGGAACGGGGCGACGATCTGGGGATGGTCGCGTGATGTTCGGCCCTGTCGTGCCGCAGGAAGTCCGAGACACCGACATGATGGCCCCGCGACTCGAGTGTTCGGAGATTTCGTCGGGCCCAGCCCTTACGATCGTCCGATGACCGATCTCGAAGTGGATGTGATCCGGAGCAAGCGACGGAAGCGGACCGCCCAGGCATATCTCGCCGACGGGAGGCTACGGGTGTTGGTCCCCGACGGTCTCGCCCCGAATGAGGAGTCCAGACTCATCGAGACCATGGTCGCCCGGGTCACTCGCAAGATTTCGTCGACGGAGGTAGACCTCGAACGACGGGCGGGCGAACTGGCGAGGAGATATGGACTGCCCCGGCCCGCCAGCATCGATTGGTCCGATCGCCAGGGACGACGGTGGGGCTCATGCTCACCAGCGGAGGGTCGGATCCGCATCTCCAACCGGCTGGCCACCATGCCGGGCTGGGTGCTCGATTCGGTCCTGGTGCATGAGCTGGCCCACTTGGTCGAGGACAACCACGGGCCCGGCTTCGAGGCTCTGGCCGGACGCTACGAGCTCGCCGAACGGGCCAAGGGGTATCTGATGGCCAAGGGCGAAGAGCGCTCCCTGTCATAGGGCTGATCAGGGTTCAGACCCTCCAGCAGGGACCAGTTGCCAGGGGCGATCACGGCCTCGTGACCAACCGGTGACCGCCGTCCTGGTGCCCTGAGTGATCTTCCAGGGGTGTCGCACTGTGAGGGGTGATCCAGTCGGAGGCTGGATAGAACCCCCGGCCGCCCCCATTCCCCCAATCGGACCGGGGGTCCTATCACAACAGAGATGGAAGGTAATAGGCCTGCGAGCCCGCATCTGCAGAAACGACTGGGTCTACCGACCCTTTCCCGGCAGGACGCGTGAGCACATCGTTGACAGCACCCCGATCTCCGCCGATTCGGGTATCACCCGGGCAGCACTTCAAGCCTCTCAACTGCGGATTACCTTGCGCGCCCGGGGGTCGTGCGCAAGGGTCAGCGGCGCAAACGAGAAGCAAGAGAGGCCCGAGGGGCCGTAGGGGAAGGTGAACGGATGGGCAGCTACGTGCTGGGTTTCGAGGAGATCGACCAGACGCAGGTCGCGGTCGTTGGCGGCAAGGGCGCGCACCTGGCCGAGCTTTCGCGGATCGAAGGCATCCGCGTGCCGGCTGGCTTTTGCGTGACGACGGACGCCTTCCGGCGGATCATGGCGGAAGCGCCGTCGATTGACGATCGGCTCGATCAGCTGTCTCGCCTGAACCCGGACGACCGGGAGACGATCCCCACGCTCAGCGCGGAGATCCGCCGGACCATCGAAGGTATTGCCATCCCAGAAGATCTGGCGGCGGCGATCACCCGCTCACTCGCCCGGCTCGGCGAGCAAGCCGCCTACGCCGTCCGATCGAGCGCGACGGCGGAGGACTTGCCGGCAGCCTCCTTCGCAGGCCAGCAGGACACGTACCTGAACGTGGTGGGGCCGGCAGCGATCCTCCAGCACGTCAGCCGGTGCTGGGCCTCGCTGTTCACCGAGCGGGCTGTGACCTACCGCCTGCGGAACGGCTTCGACCACCGGAAGGTCCATATGGCCGTGGTCGTGCAGCAGATGGTCTTCCCGCAGGCGGCCGGAGTCCTCTTCACGGCCGACCCCCTCACGTCCAACCGGAAGGTCGCCTCCGTGGAGGCCAGCTTCGGCCTCGGCGAGGCCCTGGTCTCCGGCCTGGTGAACGCCGACGTCTACAAAGTGCGCGACGGAGAAATCGTCGCCAAGACGGTCGCCACCAAGCAGCGTGCCATCCAAGCCTCGCCGGCAGGCGGGACTCAGGAACAGGCGATCGAGCCGGAGCGGCAGGAGCAGGAGGCATTGACGGATGCGCAGGTGGTGCGGCTCGCGCAGCTGGGCCGGCGTATCGAAGCGCACTTCGGCCGCCCCCAGGATATCGAATGGTGCCTGGTCGACGGCCGGTTCCAGATCGTCCAGAGCCGGCCGATCACCACGCTGTTCCCCATCCCCACCGCCGGCGACCAAGAGAATCACGTCTACGTCTCTGTCGGTCATGGGCAGATGATGACCGACGCCATGAAGCCCCTTGGGCTCTCCATGTGGCAGCTGACGGCCCTCGCCCCGATGTATGAGGCGGGTGGGAGGTTGTTCGTCGACGTCACCCGGGGCCTGGCGTCGCCGGCGAGCCGCGCCGGCCTCCTCGAGGTGCTGGGGAAGGGCGACCCGCTGATCCGGGACGCGCTGGAGACCATCCTCGACCGCGGCGACTTCATCCCGTCGCTCCCGGACCAGGGTCCAGCAGGGCCGCACGCTGGCGGTGCGTCCGCCCCCATCGAGGCCGATCCGGCCATCGTCACCGAGCTGGTCGAACGCAGCCAGGCGTCCATCGCCACCTTGCAGCGCGACATCCGGACGAAATCCGGGCCGGCACGGTTCGACTTCCTCTTGGCGGCATTCAAGGAGCACAAGCGGGTCCTGGGCGATCCGCGGAGCATGCAGGTGATCATGGCGGGGATGGAGGCCACGTGGTGGCTCAACGAGCAGCTGGAAACGTGGCTGGGCGAGAAGAACGCGGCCGACACGCTCACGCTGTCCGCCCCCAACAACGTCACATCGGAGATGGGGCTGGCGCTCCTGGACGTCGCCGACGTCATACGCCCGCACCCTGAGGTGGTGGCCTTCCTCCGTGACGTCGAGGACGAGGGCTTTCTGGACGAGATGGCCAAGCTCCCGGGCGGGCAGGAAGCGCGAGACGCCATCCGGGCCTACCTCGACAAGTACGGCATGCGCTGCGTCGGCGAGATCGACATCACGAGGCCGCGCTGGAGCGAACGCCCCACCACGCTCGTGCCTGTGATCCTCGACAACATCAAGAACTTCGAGCCGGGCGCTCGCAAGCGGCGCTTCGAGCAAAGGCGCCAAGAGGCGGAGAAGAAGGAACAGGAAGTCCTGAAGCACTTGCGTGCCCTGCCGGACGGGGAGCGAAAGGCCGAAGAGACCAAGCGGATGATCGACCGCGTCCGGACCTTCATCGGGTACCGGGAGTATCCGAAGTACGCCATCGTCAGCCGCTACTTCGTCTACAAGCAGGCCCTGCTGGAAGAGGCCGAGCGCCTCGTGCAAGCCGACGTGCTTCGTGAGGAGGAAGACATCTTCCACCTCACGTTCCAGGAGCTCCACGAGGTCGTGCGCACCAACCAGGTGGATGACCAGCTCATCCGCCGGCGTAAGGACGCGTTCAGGTCGTATCAAGCGCTCACCCCGCCCCGGGTGCTCACTTCGGATGGCGAGGCCATCGCCGGGGCGTACCGACGCGACGACGCGCCGGCCGGCGCGCTGGTCGGCTTACCGGTTTCCGCCGGGACCGTCGAGGGGCGGGCCTGTGTCATCCTGGACATGGCGGAGGCCGATCTCGAACCGGGCGACATCCTGGTCACGGCTCACACGGACCCCAGCTGGTCGCCCTTGTTCGTCGCGATCACGGGCCTGGTGACGGAGGTCGGGGGCCTTATGACCCACGGCGCGGTGATCGCGCGGGAATACGGCCTGGCGGCCGTCGTCGGAGTAGAACACGCCACGCAGTTGATCCAGGATGGGCAGCGGATCCGTGTGAACGGAACCGACGGCTTCGTCGAAATCCTCCCCGCGACGTGACGGAATGAGCCTCGTCGCGCACCGGGCGATGTGATGCCCGTGGTGGGCGAACTGAGATCTGAGATCAGCTACGGCATCGGCAAGGTCCTCTGGGACGCTGGGTGTGTTGCCATGAGCGCTCCTGGAGCCACGCGGGCTCACCGACCGAGAACGGCTCCCACGGCATGACCGGCTGCCACGCGTCATGGGCCCCACACCTCGAAAACCCCGCTCATGCAGGTGTTTCGCTCAGCGCGCCCGGGGCGACTCGAACACCCAACCTCCTGATCCGTAGATCTCCAAACGGCGTGTGTGGGCGTCCGCAGTCGTCCACACATCCCGGACTGGAAGACTCCAATGTCCATCGCCGCCCATCGACGGCCGCGCCCTTCGTGACCAGCCACCACATGAGGCTGGTGCGATCACGGAGTCACTGTGTCAGCACGAGGTTCGTAGTGGAGGGCCACGATCTGAGGTCACCGGGGTAAGAGGCGACGATGCGGTGACGGCCCGGCGCCAGGTCGGATACCGCTACCTGAAAGCGCCCCTCCTCGTCGGCCGTGACCGTGCCGACCGCCTCTGCTATTGGCGCCAGCGGGACGGTACGGCGCTCCAGCTCCGCGCCAGCGAGGAAGACGACGCCGGCATAACCGGCGCCCGCTGATCCCTCGGGGACGGCGGCTTCGACAAAAAACCGGTACCGGGCACCGGGAGTCACCGTAAAGCGCTCGCTGCCGAGGTTGATCTCTCCGTCCGGGTCGGCCGTAAGCCTCAGCATCGTTCCGTCACCGGAGTCGCTGGCGACGACCTCGACACCGTCGATATCGAACTGGGCGAGGTACCCGAAGTTGGGATCTGGCACCCGGTTGCCCGTCTCATCGGCCTCCGAGTAGCCGACCTGGTAGATCCGCAGGTCGGCGGGGCCCGGTCCGGCCCCCTCGGTGTTGATGCGGATCCCCACCTCGCCAAGTTCGGCACCTTCGGGCACCACGCCTTCGATGACCAACGTCTGGCGGGCTCCGTCGAGGGGAAGCGCAGTCACAGCGACGACGGCCCTCGAAACCGCGTCGCCTTGGGTCGTGACAACCCGGCCGTCCACGATGCCTTCGCCGACCTCGGCGATTTCGACCACGGTGCGGCGCCCCAGGTAGCGTCCGATGAGGCCGGTGAAGGTGGCCGGATCGTCTTCAGGCAGGACCCGCTGCGGATGGAAGTGCCATGACTGGAGGACGATATGGTCGGGCACGCCGCCCCACTGCTGCTCGTACGTATACGCCCGTTCGGCGCTGAGCTGAACCCAGTCGGCATCCGAACCGGTGTCGTCGCCGCCGTTGTAGATGATGCCGAACGGGACGTTACGCGACCGGACCACGTCCTCGATCTCACGCGCCACCTCGGGCCAGCCGGGTCGAGTCCAGTCGACGTCGAGGTGGAAAAACCCCAGCGGCTCCCCGGCCGCCTCCTCGTAGGCGTCCAGCCAAACCGCGATCTCGTCGGCGCCGATCTCCGGCTCCACCCACGCCGGCTCGATGTCGCCGACGACGATGTCGGGCTCGACTTCTCGGAGCATCGCCACGAACGCGGCAACCTCCTCGGCCACACGCTCCACCGACCAGGAGCAGGCGTCCTCCCCCTCGTAGAAGTGGCCGTGAGCTAGCGGCTCGTCGAAGGCGACCATGGCCACCGAGCCACCGAGGTCCGCGATCCGCTGCACGGTCTGCACCGCCACCACGCCGGCAAACCCTTCGATGCCTTCGCCGCACTCGCCAGCGGCGCCGATCGGGCCAAACCCGGGGTGGGGGGGCAACGCCCCCAGTTCCATGGCGAGCGGAATGCCCCGGTCGCGGAGGCCGTCAATCACCCGCAGGAACTCTTCGTCGGTTGGCTCCCGGGCCAGCCCGATCTGGTCGTAGATCTTGAAGGCGTGTACCTGGCTGGCGGCCGAAGACCAGTCCGACCCGGCAGCGAACAGGTCGAAGTAGTCGGCCGACCCCTTGACGAACCCGGGTAGGTCTACGGCGGGATGCGGTGCGAACCAGATCATGGGTCGAGCCGAGAGATCGACGGGCGGCAAGCTCGACGTCGTGGGTGTGGTCGTGGCCGTGGTGGACACCGTCGCACGTTCCCCGGTTGCGGACGTCGCCGCCGCATCGGTCGTGGCCGGGCTGCCGGCGTTGGTGCAGGACACCAGGAGGATCGCCGCGACCATCGCGCCACTTCCCGCCGCTGAACTCCTCCGGTGAGCCCGTCGCATCCCGCTACTTTACGTTTCCACCCTGAAGGCTCTCTTCGAGGCGAACCCGGCCCAGACGGTGAGCGGACGAGGGTGGGGAGGTGAACATGATCCCGCGCACAGCGGGGGGGTCTTGTGGCCGTCGCCCCCGATCCTCTTCGTCAGGCGCGGCCTACTGGGATTGTGGTGACCTCTTCCGGCGGCATCGACTCGGTGCCTTCTGGACCTAGGCGAGGTTCACAGAACGCTTTCGGTTCGTCGACCAGGGCCAAGCGGAGGCAAGACGAGCCGACCATGCAGTACAGAATGGCTCCCACACGTCAGAAGTTCCGCAAGCTGCCGCCGAACTGAAGTCCCTATTGGCACTCGGCTTCTCAGCGCGCCCGGGGCGACTCGAACACCCAACCTCCTGATCCGTAGATCTCCAAGCCATGTCCTTGGGTGTCCAGCGGAGTCCATACGGACCGGGCCCGAAGGCTTCGGGTTCCACTGGAGTCCACCGCGGTCCACACCAGTGCACAGAGAATGGCTCCCAACTTGGCTCCCAGCTAGAGCCCGCCCAGCGATGGGGCAGCACGGACACTGACCTCTGCGGCACCCACATATGGGGCGGAGTTTGGCTGGGAGCGCAGACCGCCGGTTCTGCCGTGGTTAGGGTTGTCGGCGACCTGCGGGATCGAAGATTGATAGTGCGCCTCGCACCAGTCGTAATGCGATACCGCTCCATTCACCTACGGCGTATCGTCTAACCCCTCCCAAGGCATATGACGTGGCAAGGACATTGGCTCAGCTGTTGGCGGCCGTAATGGCAGCAACCAATGCGGCCGCGTGGGTGTTGTGGTCTCAATGGGAACGTCCAGGATACGGTGTCGAGCTACGAGCCCGGGTGAAGCCCCTCCCCCTTATCGGCCGTGGAGGGGACCTAGTACAGGTCGTTCCGTTCGTCTATCCGGTCCTTGTTGTGCTCGCACCCGGCTGGGCATACGAGGGGTGGTTGAACTGGTCAACCAGCATCGATCTGGTTCTACAGGCGGCCGGCCTCGGTCTCTGGGCCCTGGGCATTGCCGTGGGGTTATGGGCTGCGCAAGCGATAGGCGGGTACGGGGCGTTCAGCGGGGTGACGGTGGACCACCAGCTGGTGAGCGACGGACCCTACCGGTATGTCCGCCACCCCATTTACACAGCGCTAATCGCAATCGCGGTCGGCACCACTCTCGTCTTCCGCAGCTACCTGCTGTTGGGAGTGGCAGCGTTGTCCATCGTCACCCATCTTTGGTGGGCGGCCGGCGAGGAGAAGCTGCTCGGCTCCCCCGAGGGCCTCGGCGACGCCTACCGCACCTACGCATCCCGCACCGGCCGGTTCCTACCTAGGGTGAGGAGGGCTTGACGTCGAATGGGATCGTTGTGAGACACCTTTGTTGCCTGGCTTGTGGGTTTGATGTCTTCTGCTGAGCCGATGGCTGATCCGGTCGGCGACATCATCGGAGACTACCGAGCCTTCGCGGCGCTGCAGCGCGACCGGCTCGCCGCCCGCGGGATTGACATCTCGCCGTACGCCCTGAGCCATCTTGCCTACCGCGTCGCCGACTGGGACGTCTACGTCCACCTGCGCACCCTCCTCGAGCGACACGCCACGGCGAACGCAGAGAACTTCTGGAACGGCCGGCCGATCTCGCTGATCGTCCTCGCCGAGCCGCTCGAGGTGCTCGACGGCACCCCCGTGTCGCTCATCGAGCTCATCCCGCCGGTCCACCAGCGCGTCTACCGGATGGGCCTCGAGCACCTCGGTGTGGTCGTCGGCGAGGACGTCGACGACTTCTCACGAGTGCATCGGGCCGCGCTGACTGGCCAGCAGTTCCAGAGTCCCGACGTCGAGCCGTACTACATCCTGTTCGAGGACTTCACCCACGTGAAGTTCTACCGCCGCTCCTTGTACGACGGCGTCCTCCTCCAAGGAGCGCGCTTCGACGGCTTCAACCACGTCGACGACTGGGTGCCGCAGCGGCTCGTCACCGCCACGGGCCCGACCCCGCTGCCGCGGTGACCGAGGCCATCCCACCCCGCCACCAGGCTCTCAGCAGCACGCCCGGAGGGACTCGAACCCCCATCCTTCCGATCCGTGGATCTCCCAACCTGACACCCAGAGGAGCCAAGGGCAACAGAGCATCCGGATCAACGAGCAGTACCGGATCTGTTTCCGATGGACGGAATCGGGTCCGATCGATGTTGAGGTAGTCGACTACCACTGAGGTGAAGGATGGTCCGGATTCCAACTAACCGAGTGCCTACGCATCCGGGAGAGATGCTGCTCGAGGAGTTCCTAAAGCCGCTCGGCCTAACCCAACGTGAACTCGCTGAGGCAATTGGCGTGCCTTATCAGCGGGTAAACGAGATCGTGAACCAGCGTCGCGGAATCACGCCGAGCACCGCTCTCAGGCTCTCCAGATACTTCGGTACCTCCAGCGGGTTCTGGATGAACGGCCAGATACGGTGGGACCTCTACCACGCGCAACAGTCCGAAGGTGACGAGGTCCGCCGAATCCGCCGTCACCCCCGTGCCATGTTGGGACGTGAAGCCTCCGCCTAGGCAGCTAGCAAAGTCAGAAGGTCGATCCGCCCCGTCCTATACGCACGCCTTTGAGCAAAGGCTTCATCTCGCCCGCGACACCGTCACTCCGATAGAGAATGGCTTCCAAAGATCGCCCTGGCTTGATCCCATCAACGAGCACGGGACGTTAAGTC
Source organism: Acidimicrobiia bacterium (assembly GCA_041303885.1). Taxonomy (GTDB): domain Bacteria; phylum Actinomycetota; class Acidimicrobiia; order Spongiisociales; family ZC4RG35; genus JARDZU01. The sequence continues at coordinate 24,820 of JBFYOJ010000302.1, forward strand.
CCTCGCTCACACAGGGATTTCTGTCAGCGCGCCCGGGGCGACTCGAACACCCAACCTCCTGATCCGTAGATCTCCAAGCCCTGTCTAGAGGTGGCCATTGGCGTCCGGAGAAGCTGGAACGACGGGCTTCCGAGTCCACCGGAGTCCACGGCCGTCCACACGATTCCTCAGAGAATGGCTCCCAAAATGGCTCCCACGTCAACGCACTGACCGTCAACGGTCATCGTGCGGTTCCGCCCGTGGCTAACGACGGTCTCCCGATAGCGGTCAAGGATCTGATGCGTGCGCGCGCGTGAACTCAAGGATGGCCCGGTTGAACTCGGTCGGGCGTTCCATGCTCGACATATGGCCCGCGCCGGAGATCAGCCGTAGCTCGGAGCCGGGAATGGCATGGTGGAACTGCTTGGCCACGGTCGCCACCGGGGATCGGGCGTCCTCCTCGCCCCAGATAAGGAGGGTCGGCACCGCGATCCGAGGGAGGAGGTCACGTAGGTCACACTCCGCGATCGCGGTCACCAATCGACGGAAGCTCTCGGGGCGAGCGTCGGCCTCGATCCCGGCGAGCTCGGCGACAACCTGCGGACCCGGGGCTGCGGCGAACAGCCCTGGGATCACGGGCCGGAACTGGTCCTCGGGAGCGTCCAGGCTCTCCAGCATGCCCGCTAACCGCGCCTCCACCTCCTCCGCTGGCAGTGATCCCTTCCAGCCCGCATACGTATCGCAGAGGATCAGCGTCCGTACTACGTCTGGGTGGCGGCGGTAGGTCTCCTGGGCGACCACCCCGCCCCAGGAGAGCCCGCCAATATGCGCGGGCGCGAGGTTGAGCGTCTCGA
>JBFYOJ010000303.1:0-9022 GCA_041303885.1 Acidimicrobiia bacterium
CCCGACCATGGCCAGGGTGACGAAGGCGGCGCGAACGAAGGCGTCGCTCACCCCGAGGGTGTCGGCCAGTCCCCCGGCCACCCCGGCTAACACGCGATCACTGGATCGCCGCCGGAACACGAGTTTTCGTCTCTGCGTCACAGAAGAATCATCGCGGGCCTCAGGGTCAAGCTCAATCAGGGACATCCCCGAGCTGGTCGGGGGTCACTCAGGGTCGTCCCCGATTGGTGCTCCGACCGAATCACGGTCGAATTGCTTTCATGGAACAGAGCAACACAACTAGCGAGGCACCAGAGATCCCGGCGGTCACCAGAGAGCTCGTCCGTCCTCGTGAAGGGCGGGTCGTGGCCGGTGTCGCCCAGGGTCTGGCCAATCGGTTCGAAATCTCGGTGGTGCTGGTCAGGGTGGTTTTCGCCATCCTCATCTTGGGCGGCGGGACGGGGCTCGCCTTGTATGCAGCCGGATGGTTTCTCATCAGGTCGGAAGATGAGCCGGAGGCACCGGCCGAACGGCTCTTCTCGGGGGCAACGAACGCGCGCTCCTGGATCGGGATCGGGCTGGTGTTCATCGCCATCCTGGTCCTGCTCGACAACTTCACCTTCCTCTCCGGAGGAGTGGTGTGGGCCATCGGGCTGCTGGTAGTAGGAGTTCTCCTCTACACGGGCGATCTCCCCCGCCTGGTCGGCAAGGCCGAAGACAACAAGGAGGGAGTTCAACAAATGACAACCACGACGGAGACTTTGGTGCCGGCCACCACCGTGACCGAGGCGCCTTACGGAGGCGGACCGGTCGGCGGGGCGCCGCCACCGGTTCCCACCCCGACCCCGCCAATCCTGCCGCCTGCTGCGGCCAAGCCCAAGGAGACTTCCTATCTGGGGCGGATCACCATCGGAGTGATGCTGATCAGCCTCGGCGTCCTGGCCATCCTGGACAACATCCCCGGTGTCCCGATCGAGCCAGAGCCACGGCACTACATGGCACTGGCGGTGACGATCCTCGGCCTGGGGTTGATGGTCGGCGGCTTCATCGGGAAGGCTCGATGGCTCATCCTGCTCGGAGTGATCATGGTGCCGACCATGCTCTTCTCGCCGGTGTTCGAGTACGAATGGAACACCGAGAACTTCAACAGGACCGTTCAACCTGATGACTTCGGGGCGCTTCAGGAGAGTTACAACCTGGAAGTGGGAACACTTCGGATCGACCTGACCGCCCTCCCCTGGGATGGTGAGGTGGTCGACCTCGAAGCCACGGTCGACGCCGGCAACATCGAGATCCTCCTCCCCGAAGGGGTAGGCCTGGTCGGCGAGGTGTCGGCCGACGCTGGACGGGTCGCCATTCCCGGTCGGGAGTCCTCCGGTCTGGGAGGGCCGACGCTGCAGTTCGACAACCCCGGCGAAACGGGGACGGTCAATCTCGATGCCTCGGTGGACCTGGGCAACATCCAGGTCTCCCGGGAGTTCGACTGATCGAAAGGAGCAACCATGAAGTCACATAGATTCGACGCAATCTCGTTCATCTCCGGGCTGGTGATCACCCTCCTCGGGTTGGCGTTCCTGATCCCGGAGACCCCGGTGGATATCGTCCACGCACTGACCAGTCTGGGCAGCTGGTTCTGGCCGGCCGTGCTCATGGTGATCGGTGTCGCGATCCTGATCCCGGTGTTCCTCTCCAGGGAAACCTCCCCAGCCGAAGCAGAAGGAATCTCCCCGCTCTCCGAGAGAGAGTCGACCGAGCGAGGCGAAGTCGAGGGGGGTTGACCCCTACAGGACCTCGGCAACCAGTTTCGCCTTCAGATCGGCGAGGCGCCTGGTTATCGACACGTGATACACGTGTGGGTTGACCAGGCGCTTCACCCCGGGATCGAGCCGCTCCAGGTCCTCGATGCGTCGCTTCTTCGCCTCGGCCACCACGGCTGGATCGTCCACGGGGCGCTCGAGTCGCATCTCCTCTAGCAGCTCTTCGGAGCCCGAGATCCGCTCGGCGGCGAGCACCCGCGACACGCCTGTCTCATGGTGGTGTAATGCCTCGAGCGGGTAGTTGAGCTCTTCGTCGGCCAATGACATCAGGTCGGCGGTGGCCAGACCGCGCTGGTCATAGAGGCGGTGGACTCGCTTCCTGCCAGGATTCATCATCTTGGCCGGCGTGTCGGACACCTTTATGGCGGGGCGCCATCCCCCGTCATCACCGACGGCCACCAGCTTGTAGACCCCATCCAGGTACGGCTGCCCGTCGGACGTCGCCATCTTGGTGCCCACCCCGTAGAGGAGACGGCCGATCACCCGGTCGGCATCCTCTCCATAACGGGGAGCCTCGTCGGCGATCTGGGTGAGGATCTGGAAGATGGTCAGCTCGTCGAGGCTGCTGGAGAGGACGATGTGCACGTCTCCCATGCCGGCTGCGTCCAGCATTTGAGACGCCCTCACCGCGAGATGCGCGAGATCACCCGAATCGAGTCGGATCCCGAGGGGGCGATGGCCCTTCCGCTTCAGCTCCTCGAACACCGTGATGGCATTCGGGACACCGGATTCGAGGGTGTCGATGGTGTCAACGAGAAGGACACACTCATCGGGGTAGACATCGGCATACGCGCGAAAAGCTCCCAGCTCCCCCTCGCCCAGAGCCATGAACAGCTGGACCATGGAGTGGGCATGGGTCCCCTGGGGCAAGATCCCCATCTCGTGTGAGATCCCGACGTTCGACGATGCGTCGGCCCCACCAATGAGCGCCGCCCTGGTGGCAGCGATCCCACCTTCGTCCGGCGCCCGACGCAGGCCGAACTCGAGGACCGCCCCACCCCGGGTCACCTCGACCACCCTCGATGCCTTGGTCGCGATCAGGGTGTGGAAGTTGAGATGGTTGAGCAGCGGGGTCTCCAGGACCTGGGCGATGGCCATCGGCCCTTCCACAACCGTGAGCGGGACATTGGCGTGCGCCACCCTGCCCTCCGGGATCGCCTCGTAACGAAGCGCATCCCAGCTCACCTCCCCCAGCCAGTCGACGAAGTCATCGGCGAACAGCCGCCGCCCATCCATCTGATGGGACCGAAGGGCGGCCGCCTCCGCATCTCCGAATCGGGCCCGGGCCGACCACCTGCCCAGCCATCCCCATCCGGCGTTGATGCAGTAGCCGGCCTGGTGCTCGCCATAGTCGGGGTATCTCCGGAAGAAGTGCTCGAAACGGGCCGGGCGCTCGTGGAGCCCGTACCGGAAGTACAGCTGCGCCATGGTCAGCTGGTACTGATCGGTGAGAAGCGCCCCACGTGAGACTTCCATCGCGGCAAGCCTATTGGCCGTTGTACCCTCGGATTCGTGATCGATTACGACGAGAAGACAGCCCTGATCGTCGTCGACGTCCAGAACGACTTCGCAGACCCGAACGGGAGCCTCTACGTCCAAGGCGGTGATCGGATCATCGCCAGGGTCAATGACGAGATCCGCCGCGCCCTGGAAGGTCGCGCCTTGGTGGTTTACACGCAGGATTGGCATCCGGAATCGACTCCACACTTCGCGAAGGACGGTGGGGTCTGGCCGGTGCACTGCATCAAGGGGTCGTGGGGAGCCCGGCTCCATCCCGACCTCATGGTTTTCGGCCCGGTGGTCCAGAAGGGCTCGAACGGCGAGGACGGGTACTCGGGTTTCACGATGCGTGACCCGGTGACAGCTGAGGAGAAAGAGACCCCGCTCCGGGGAATGCTCGATGAGCAGAACATCGAGCATGTGGTTGTGGTCGGTCTGGCTCTCGATGTATGCGTCAAGGCCACCGCCATCGACGCGGCGGCGAGTTTCGACACGTCCGTGGTCGTGGCCGCGACAGCCCCGGTCGAGCTGGAGCCAGGCGACGGAGCCCGCGCCATCGAGGAGATGGAAGCCAATCGGATCAAGATCGGTTAGGCGGGTTTCCCCTCGGCCCGCCACGCCCGGTACAGGGTCTGGCTGGCGATCACCACTGCCAGGACTCCGAACATTGCCGAGAGCACCCGGCCGTCGATCTCGAGTGCCACCTGGGACGCCAGGACCGACCCCGCCACTCCCCCGACGCCGACCACGACCGCATCGGCGAGACGGACCCGTCGATTCTTACGATTGATGATCGTGGCCGCCGTGGCGGTGAGGATGATCGCCAGCAGTGACGTCCCCTGTGCCTCATGCTGGGTGAACCCGAGCAGGAGAACGGTTGCGGGCACGATGACGATCCCTCCCCCCACCCCGGCGACCCCGGCGAAGACACCTGACACCAGACCGATGCCGAAGGCGATGAGCACCAGGGAGACGTCGTTGAAGTCGGCCGACCCAGGCATCGGGGTGCTGCTGAAGATCATGCGGATGCCCGCGCCAAGGATTACCAACCCGAACACGAAGCTGAGTGTCCGCGTGCTGAGCCGATTCATCAGCGTGGCCCCCACAATCGAGCCGACTACACCACCAAGACCGACGGCTACCCCGAGACCGATCTCGACATCGCCGGCCAGGGCGAAAGACACTGCGCCGGCCAGCGCGATGGGGAGGATGCTGGCCAGCGATGTGGCGTGCGCCCGGTGTCGGTCGAGTCCGATCGCCAACAGCAAGGGCACCAGGATCACGCCGCCGCCGACACCGAATCCACCAGAGAGGATGCCGGTGGCGAAGCCGATCACGACGAGCTTCCATGGCTTTACCGCCACGTGATTCACGGCGTCAGGTTAGATGTAGTCAGTCCCGGCTTCGGGCGGCCCTGACCTTGAGCTCGCGGCCACCGACACTGGCACCGTTCATGCCGGCGATGGCCCCGGAAACGGTGTGACCGGGCATCTCGACGAACCCGAAGCCACGGGACCGCGCGGTGTCGCGATGGGTGACGATCGTCGCAGAGTGCACCTGCCCGTATTTCCCGAACATGCGCTCCAGGTCATGTTGGGTCAGGCTGAACGGGAGGTTCCCCACATAGATCGACTCACCATTGGTCATGGGACGGACCGGAGCAGGCCGGCGCCTTTCGGGCTGCGTCGAGGGATACGTGACCCGTGCGTCGATCCCGAGCGACCGTTGGATGCGCTGCGCTGCCTTGACCTGGCTCCCATCGATCAATGAGACCACCATCCCGCTTGCCCCGGCTCGCGCCGTGCGCCCCGAGCGATGCAGATAGGCCTTCTCGTCCTCGGGCAGGTCGAAATGGACGACGCTCGCCACGCCTTCGACGTGGATGCCGCGGGCTGCCACGTCGGTGGCGACGAGAGCCTGGGCCCGCCCGGTGGAGAAGTCCTTGAGTGCCCGGGTCCTCTGTGGCTGGGAGCGCCCGCCGTGGAGGGCTACCGCGGTGACGCCGGAGCGGGCCAACTGCTTCGTGAGACGGTCGGCCCCATGTCTCGTGCGGGTGAAGATGATCGACGGGCTGGCGGAGGCGACGACCCGGGCGGTATGGTCCAGACGATCCTCGCGGGCAACCCTCCAGAAGTGATGGTCCGCGTCGCCGGCTGCCTCGTCCTGCACCTCGGACCGGTGACGCACGGGATTCCGCTGGTAGCGCTCTGTCAGCACTGCCACGTCTCCGTCGAGTGTGGCCGAGAACAAGATCGTCTGGCGCTCTGGCGAAGTCATGTCGAGAAGCCGGCGGACGGCGGGGAGGAACCCCATGTCGGCCATCCGATCCGCCTCATCGACGACGACCGTGTCCACGTCTCGCAGATCGACGGTTCCTTGGGCGACGAGATCTTCGAGACGACCGGGGCAGGCGACGACGAGGTCGACCCCCTGCTGGAGCCGGGACCGTTGCGGGCCGTAGGAGACACCTCCATACACCGGCAGGATCGATCTCCCCACTGCCTTGGCCAGCGGTTTCAGCTCCTCCACGATCTGATCCGCCAGCTCACGTGTCGGGGACAGGATCAGGCCTCGAGGCCGGCGCGACTTCCCCCTCCCCAGACGGGTCAGGGCAGGCAGGCCGAAAGCGAGTGTCTTCCCCGAGCCGGTGGGGGCGCGTCCCGCCACATCACGGCCGTCGAGGGCATCGGGGATGGTCATTTCCTGAATCGGAAACGGACTGGTTATGCCCCGGCGATCGAGCACCGAAACGAGTGACTCGGGGACGCCGAGCTGAACAAAGGTTGACATTTTGGGATCTCTCCGGCCCGTTCGGGGCCCTGGGGTATGTGACGCTCTCTCCCGATGCGACGCAGGCGTGCGTCAGAGCGAGGGCGGCAGAAGAGGCGGTCTGACCGGATGAGAATTGCCGTTGATCACCGTGGAGCGTCAGGAACGCTGGCCTCCCGGTCGGTGCGGCACCAGGAATGATAGCTGATCCTCGCCGACTACCCGGCCAGTTCGAATGCGGAGACGTGAACTCACGTCTGGGGGGCCCACCTTCACTGGTCGTCTGTCACCCAAACTGTGTCGCTCGGGGCCGGCACCCACAGCTCGATGAATGAGAAATCGGCGTCGTGTGGGTTCTCGAACCAGTGGACTTCGTCCTCGTAGACCAGTGCCACATCTCCGGCGTGGAGGTCGATGTCCTCATCGCCGGCATGCATCAGGCCGCGCCCGTCCAGGACGAAGAAGAAGTGCTTCGAGTCGGCGTGGCGATGCGGTGCGGCCGAGTCACCCGGGTGATAGGTGATCCGGTCCGCCTTCAGCTCCGTGACCCCGAAGAGATCCTCTGTGACCAGGTCGAGGCGATCCCTTGTGTCGCGGGTCGAAGTCAGCCTGGGCAGGTCCTGGCTGGCGACCACCCGTGGCATCAGCTCAAGCCTCCGAAATAGCGGGTCTTCGGTTCGACGTACTCCATGATCCCCTCGACTCCCGATTCCCTGCCCAGACCCGACTGCTTGATTCCCCCGAACGGTGCCTCGGGGGTGCTCGGGTGCCAGTCGTTGATCCCGACCATGCCGAACTCGAGCTCCTCGCTCACTTTGAAAGCGGTGGCGAGATCCCGGGTGTAGACGTAGGCAGCCAGGCCGTAATCGGTGGCGTTGGCATTCGCGATCGCCTCCTCGATATCTTCGAACGGGATCACCGGCATCACCGGGCCAAAGATCTCCTCTTCGTGGACCGGAATCCCGGGTTTGACGTCGGTCAGGACGGTCGGTTGGTAGAAGTACCCAGGCTGTTCGGGTCGGGCGCCACCGGTGAGCACCTTCGCCCCTTGCTCGACACTGGCGGTGACCAGGTTCTCCAGACGGTCGCGCTGACGGGCGTTGATCAGGGGTCCGACGGTGGTGTCGGGGTGGAGGCCATCGCCGACGATCTGCTGCGCTGCGGTGGCGGCAGCGCTCTCGCTGAACTGCTCGACGATCGAGTCGTGGACGTAGAAACGCTGGGGAGAGATGCACACCTGGCCGTTGTTGCGAACCTTGGTCCTCATCGCAGAGCGGGCCACGGCTGCGATGTCACCGGCATCGGGGAAGATCAACACCGGAGCATTGCCGCCCAACTCCAATGAGAGCTGGGTCACCGTGCGGGAAGCGCCATCCATGAGAAGACGGCCCACACGGGTTGACCCGGTGAACTGGATCTTCCTCAGCCTCTTGTCATCGAGCATCACCTGACCCATTGGATCGGGCTCGCCATTGATGACATTGAGTACCCCGGCAGGGAGACCAGCCTCGGCCAGGGCGTAGGCGAGGAGCATGGCCGACCGTGGCGTGTACTCGGACGGCCGGCTGACCACGGTGTTTCCCACAGCGAGAGCGGAGGAGATGGCCCGACTCTGGTTGTATACCGGGAAGTTCCAGGCCGTGATGATCCCGATCACTCCCATCGGCTTATAGGTGACGTCGATGCGCCGACCCGGGATCCGAGCGGGTATCCATCGACCATAGAGCCGCTGCGCCTCCGCGGCCGCCCAACGGAACTGGGCAGGAGCTACTGACCACTCGGCCTGAGCCTGGGCGAGTGGCTTGCCCGACTCCTCGGTAGTCAGCTTGGCGAACTCGTCGAGATTGGAGTCGATGAAGGCGGCGGCCTTCTCGAGGACGGCTCCGCGCTGATAGGGGGTGAGATGTGACCATTCGGGGAAGGCTTCGGCTGCGGCGTCGATGGCTGACTCCGCATCCCCGCCATCTCCAAAGGGGACCTTCTGGATCACCATCTCGGTGGCGGGGTTGACCAGGTCCCACTCCCCACCGTTCCCCGCTTCGACCCACTCGCCTCTTATGAACTGCCTGAAATCGATCATGGGTCAAGGTTATCCGCCATGTCGATGTTGGGCGTCACCGGGAAAGCGCCCGGATGTTTCGGAACAGGGAAGTGAGGGTATGCCGCGGGTTCGCTCAGACCGGAGCGCATGAGGAAGGTCCGGTCCGAAGACAACGGAGGAGAACCTCATGTCCGACACCCAACCAGGCCGCGCTCGTCGAATGGTCTGGACCGTCGCAGGCACCCTGGCCCTGGTCGCTGCCCTACCGCTGGCGGTTTTCGCCGCGCACTCGTTCGTCGATGTCCCCGACTCGAATGTGTTTCACAGCTCGATCGAGTGGATGAAGAGCAACGGTGTGACAGTGGGCTGCAACCCCCCCGCCAATACCCAGTTCTGCCCGGATGACAACGTCACCCGCGAACAGATGGCCTCGTTCATGCGACGTTTCGCCCAGACCCAGGGCTCGGCCGGCGCCGACGTGACCGACACCACCGACCCGGTGGCCGTCAACGACGCCACCCCGGTGGAGCTGCTCTCCGTCGACGCGACTCCCACGGCCGAGGCGTCGGTGGTGCTCAACGCCCACGTCACCCTGGAGAGGGAGACCGGTGCCGACGCCGACTACGAGGTGTTCATCGCACAGGAAAGCTGCACCGGAACCAAGGTGGCGGCGACAGGATGGACCGCCACACCGGCCACGGCAACATCGCCCTCGGCGAGGATGACCTTGTCCCTGACCGGGTCGGACCTGATCACGGCCGACACCAGCTACGTGCTCTGTGCCGCCGAGACCGCGGAGACAGGCACGGTGGAAGCGCATGCCCTGCAGAGGGGCTTGAACGCCACCTGGCAGCCCACCGCCTGACCTGAGGCAGCCAAGCAGCGTTCGAGCGGCGGGTCACCACGACCCGCCGCT
>JBFYOJ010000304.1:0-5004 GCA_041303885.1 Acidimicrobiia bacterium
CGTGGTAAGCGCCTTCGAATTTGATGATCAGGTCACGGCCGGTGATGGCACGCATCAGGTGCACGGCGTCCATCGTGGCCTCGGTGCCGGAGTTGCCGAACCGCCACAATGGTTGGCCGTATCGCGATGCGAGCTCTTCGGCGACAACGATGGCGTCGGCAGTTGGTTGTGCGAAGTGGGTTCCCTTTCGAACCCTCTCCGAAACGGCGCGGACCACGGCCGGGTGGGCGTGCCCGGCGAGCATCGCCCCATAGCCGCCGTGAAGGTCGACATACTCATTGCCGTCGACGTCCCAGACCCTCGAGCCCTCTCCCCGATCGATCCAGATCGGTTGGGGATCTGAGATCTGCCAGGAGGAGGTGACCCCTCCGGCCAGTGAGCGGTTGGCTCGGAGACCCATCTCCGTCGCCTTGTGAGCTCGCTCCAAGAATTTCTCTTGCTCGCTTGCGATCAAGTCATCCAGCGGGGAGACCCGACCTTTGGCGGGAGGCATGAGCCACCTTCCTTTCGGTATCCTGACTCACCGTTCAGGATACACTGAGCGACCGGCGCCGGGAGGAGAGATTGGCATGAAGCCCGCACCACTCAATCAGGACGAGATCCAGGCAGTTCTGAAGGACTTCGGCCAGAGCTCGACTCTGCCCGCCGCCGCCTACCTCTCCCCCGAAGTCCTCGAGTGGGAGCGAGAGAACCTGTGGCAGTCCAGTTGGGCATGTGTGGGCCGTCTCGAGGAACTGCTTGCACCGGGTCAGTTGCGCGCCATCGAGATCGCCGGCGAGGGCGTCCTCCTGAGCCGAGAGTCGGACGGGTCGCTTCGGGCGTTCTCCAATGTCTGCCGGCATCGTGGTCATGAACTGGCCCCCATTGGTGACGCTTTCGACGCACGTCAGATCCGCTGTCCCTATCACAGCTGGTCCTATCGATTCGACGGGACCCTGAGGCAGGCGCCCAAGTTCACCCAGAGCCTCGATTTCGACACCTCCGACTATCCCCTCATCGATCTGGGCCTGGCTGTGTATGGGGGATGGGTGTGGATCGATCTATCCGGATCTGCCCCGGACATCGAGCAGCACTTCGGGAATCTGGCAACGATCTCCGCACCGTACGAGACCGATCGGCTGATCACCGCCGCGACTCATTCCTACACGATCGAGTCGAACTGGAAGATCATCATCGAGAACTACAACGAGTGCTACCACTGCTCATCGATCCATCCCGAGTTGTGCGAGGTGACCCCTCCCGAAAGCGGGTACGACCACATCCCCACCGGCATGTGGTGCGGGGGCACGATGGAGCTGAAACCGCACGCGGTCACCATGTCCCTCGACGGCTCGACGAAGGGAGCCAACTTCAGGGGCATTGATGAGCTGCTGGCGCGTCAGGTCTGGTATCTCACCGTCATGCCCAATTTCTTGCTCTCGATGCACCCCGATTACGTGATGACCCACACCCTCACCCCGATCGGGATCGACCAGACCTACGTCGAGTGCTCATGGCTGTTCCCGCCGGAGGCATTCGAGCTCGAAGGTTTCGACCCTGCCTATGCCGTCGACTTCTGGGACATCACCAACCGGGAGGACTGGGCGGCCTGTGAGTCGGTGATGAGAGGGGTCAAGAACCGCGGATACCGACCCGGTCCACTGAGCAACTGGGAGGGCACCGTCTACCAGTTCCTCGGGATCATGGCTCACGCCTACCTCGGTGACGGGCTCGTCATTCCACAGGTTCCCACCCGGGAACTGCACCCCTGACACCTGGTCGCCTGTTGGCTAGGTTGACCCTATGGCCGAGTTGAAGACGAAGAAGAGCGACGCGAGCGTCGAGGAGTTCATCGCAAACCTCGAAGACGACCGCAGACGTGACGATTCCATCTCGCTCCTCGCCCTGATGAAACGGGTCACCGGGCAAGAGCCGAAGATGTGGGGAACGAGCATCGTCGGGTTCGGCGACTTCCACTACACCTATGCCACTGGCAGGCAAGGCGAGTGGTTCAAGGTCGGGTTCTCGCCTCGTAAGCAGAACCTGACCGTGTATGCGATGCAATACATCGCGGACGACGACCCGCTCCTTGCCCGGTTGGGCAAGTACACGACGGGTAAGTCCTGTATCTACATACGGCATCTCGAGGACGTCGACCTCGGAGTCCTCGAGAACCTGGTCAAGCGTTCCTATGAGGCAGCCGGATGAGGGTCACCCCGTCAAGGGGATCACACCGCGTTTACGGAGTTGGTCGGCGATGATGATCCGCTGGATCTCGGAGGTCCCCTCCCAGATTCGATCCACCCTCAACTCCCGGTAGAAGCGCTCGGCCACATTCTCCCTCATGAAGCCGCGACCTCCGAAGATCTGGACTGCCCGGTCGGCCACCCGGTTGGCCATCTCAGAGGCGTACAGCTTCGCCATCGAGCACTGTGCGTGCTGGACCTTGACGTCGACGCCGGCGTCGATCGCCCGGGCCGTCTCGTAGGTCATCAGCCTCGCCGCCCACAACTCTGTCAGCGAGTCGGCCAACATGAACTGGATCGCTTGGTAGTCGGCGATCTTCGAGCCGTACGCCTCCCGCCCTTCGGCGAACGCCGACGCCTCCGCGATCAGGCGCTCGGCCGCCCCACAGCAGCGCGCCGCGATCATCAACCGCTCGTAACGGAACCAGGCGTGGGAGAAGCTCATCCCGTCACCCTCGCTGCCCACCAGGTTCTCTCCAGGCACGCGGACATCGTGGAACTTCATCTCCCAATGGTGATGGCCGTAGGTGTGCGTGTATTCCGGCACCCGCACACACTCCACCCCCGGCGTATCCATGTCCACGAAGAAGAGCACGTGGCGGCCTGCGTTGGGGCCATCGGCCAGCTTGGCCTGGAAGAACACGTAGGACGCGAGATTCGCAGATGTGACGTGCCACTTGACCCCGTTCAGTATGTAGTCCTCTCCGTCACGATGGGCGGTGGCCTCGATTCCGTCGACGTCCGAGCCGGCCCCCTCCTCGGTGATGGCATAGCACTCGTGGATGTCACCGTCGACCGTCGGGCGAATCCACGTCTCGATCTGATGGTCGGTTGCCACCTCTTCGATCCAGGAGGGCCCGGTCGACACGACCCATCCAAGGGCGTTGGTGACCCGGCCGGTTTGCTCCTGGATCAAGACCTGCGCCAGTGTCGTATAACCCGGGCCACCCAGCCGCTCCGACATGTTGATCGAAGTGAGGCCCAGGTCCGATGCCTTCGCCCTCTGCGCCTCGAGGACATCATCTGGGATCTCGCCCCGATTCATCTCGGCCTCGACCTCCCACGGGATCAACTCGTCGACGAACTCACGCGCTCTCGCCTGGAGGGCGAGCTCCGCGGTGGTGAGATTCGTGCTCATCGTGGGTCAGTCCAGGTTGAGATAGATCTGCTTCTCCTCGAGATAGGACTCGATCCCCCACGGCCCCAGCTCACGACCCACTCCGGAGGTCTTGTACCCACCCCAGATCGACTCGGTTGGCGCGGGCTGGCTGTCATTGACCCAGACGACCCCCGCCTTGATCTCACGAGCGACCCGCATCGCTCGCTTTACATCCGACGTCCACACCGCTGCGGCCAAGCCATAAGTGGTGTCGTTGGCCACACGGATCGCCTCGTCCTCATCGGTGAACGGGATCACAGCCATGACCGGCCCGAAGATCTCCTCCCGTGCGATCAGAGCGTCGTTCTCGACCTCGGTGAAGATGGTGGGAGGGATGAAGTAGCCACCCGAGAGAGCCGGGTCACCGGGCAGTGGACCTTCAAAGGCGACCTCCGCCGACTCCCGCCCGGACCCGACATAGGAAAGCACCTTCTCTTTGTGCTCCGAGGAGATCAGCGGTCCCATGGTGGTCTCGGGATCGAGCCCGCTCCCCACCTTGATCTGTGAGGCGTTGTCGATCATCGACGCCAAAGCAGCGTCGTAGATGGCCTTGTCGACGAGGACCCGGCTCCCTGCCGAGCAGATCTCTCCTGCGTTGGCGAAGATCCCGGCACACGTCCCTGCGATCGCTGTCGAGAAATCCGCATCCGCGAAGATCAGATTCGGTGACTTGCCGCCGAGCTCGAGGGTCACCCGCTTGAGCGTGTCGGAAGCCGACCGGGAGATGATCTTGCCCACCTCGACCGAGCCGGTGAACGACACCTTGTCCACCCCAGGATGCTCCACCAGCGGGGCGCCGGCATCGGGACCGAACCCGGTGAGCAGGTTGAAGGCTCCGGGAGGGGCTCCCGCCTCCTCCAGAATGCGAGCCAGCTCGATGGCAGTCAAAGGCGTCTGCTCGGCCGGCTTGAGGATTGTCGTGCACCCGGCTGCCAGAGCGGGGGCGATCTTCTGGCTGGCCATCAGGATCGGATAATTCCAGGGAGTGATCAGAGCAGCTACGCCGACCGGCTCCTTGATGACGAGGCTCATTGCGTCGGGCCCAACCGGAGGGATCGACCCCATGACCTTGGTCGCCCACCCGGCGTAGTACTCGAACATGTAGGCCGCCTCGTCGACATCCCAATGGGCGTCGCCGATCGGTTTCCCGTTGTCCAGGGTCTCCAGTTCCGCCAGCCGATCCCGGTCGCGGCGGATGATCTCGGCCGCCCGGAACAACACGGCGGCCCGATCGCGCGGAGCCGACGAAGGCCCCCACGGCCCCTCGTCGAAGGACGCTCTGGCGGCGGCCACAGCTGCGTCGGCATCTTCCGGCCCGGCCGAGGAGACGACGTCCAGCACCTCACCGGTGGCGGGGTTGAGAGTCTCGAAGGACGCTTCCGAGCGTGGGTCGACCCATTTCCCGTTGATGTAGAGCTGTTTCACGCGAGCCTCCCTCGGGTGCTTCGGTGGAGCAGGACGGTAGCAGGAGGGGCTGAACCGTCGTTCAGAAAACAATGGAGCCGAACATGCGCCGGGCCGCATCCTCCCCGCTGAGGATGGCCCCTTCGATGGTGCCCGTCCCATTCACATGCTCACCGGCCAGGACGACCCTCCCCCACGGCCGGGACAGGACGTCGA
>JBFYOJ010000305.1:0-8859 GCA_041303885.1 Acidimicrobiia bacterium
CTCTTCCTATATTATCTGCACTAAGGACTACTGGTCGTTGAATGTTGAGTCCCGTCGGGTCAAGGGGACCATTGATTGCGAGCGACCAGGGTCTCCTTGAGGAGATCGGGACGATCGGTGATGATCGCGTCCACCCCCAGGTCGAGGAGCTCTTCCATCTCATGGGGGTCGTTGACGGTCCAGACATGGACCTGAAGACCCCTGGTGTGGGCGACATCGATCAGCCGGCGTGTGACCACCCGAAGACCCCTCGCCCTTCTCGGCAGTTGCAGAGCGGACGCCTCGGAGCGCACGCCCCGGCCGACTCGCGAGGCAAACACCCAGGACCGGCTCGATGCAGCCCCGGTGGATGTGGCCACCCTCCCCCGTGACGCATCCCGGAACTCCTGCAGCTTGGAATCGGAGAAGGAACCGACGATCAGGCGATCGTGCAGTCCGAGACGGTCGACGAGGTCGTTGAGGGGGCCGACGACGCCTTCGCCTTTGAGATCTACCACGAAGGAGACGTCCGGGAACGACCGCACGACCTCCTCCAATGTCGGCACCCGGACGCCTCTGCCCCGAAAGGTGAACCCGTCGACGCCGGCATGGCGGTAACCGGCATCGAGGGTGGACAGGCTCTTGTGGTCGAACCGGGACACCGGGCCCGTCCCGTCGGTGGTGCGGTCCACCAGGTGGTCATGGAAGCAAACCAGGACACCATCTGAGGTGAGATGCACATCGGTCTCCACATGCCGGTAGCCGAGCGACACCGCCCCCGAGAACGCCTCCATCGTGTTCTCGGGCCAGAGCAGACGGCTGCCCCTGTGAGCGATGGCGGTCGGTGGGCGCCAGCGATCGAGACTCATGAGCGCAAAGTAATGGGCCCCGTCAGGTAGACGGGGCCCATCGAATCCCGAAAACGGGCTAGATCACATCGATACGCGGTCCTTGAGCCCCTTGGATGCGGAGAAGTGGGCGTACCTCTTCGCTGCGATCGTGATGGTCTCCCCGGTGGCCGGGTTGCGTCCCTGACGTGCAGAGCGTTGCTTGGTGGCGAAGTTGCCAAACCCGGTGATGTTGACCTTGCGACCGGCGTCGAGCTCCACGGCGATGATTCCCTCGCCGGGCTTGGTCGAGAAAATGATGTCGATTATCTCCGTGGCCTTGCCTTTGGAGATGTCCGCCTTGCTGGCGAGCTTGTCCGCCATCTCGGACTTGTTCACGGCCCCTCCTTGTGGGTCGACGATTTGCCACGTCACTGAGCGCGACGATATCGGTTAACCATAGGGCAAAACACCGGCATTGCTTGGCTTTTCGGCTGGTTACCCTGCCCTGCCAAGGAGGAGCATGAGCGTCGAGTACACCCTCGAGGGTGAGATCGCCCTGATCACCCTCAATCGGCCCGACCGTTTCAACGCCATCGAGGCCTCGCTCAGTGACGTTCTCCAGCGCGCCCTGAGCCGGGCCGGGGAGGAGAGCCGGGCGGCAATCATCACCGGTGCAGGCAGGGCCTTCTGCTCGGGTGCGGACCTGAACGACCTGCTCCCCGCCTACGAGACCGCCGACGGACCGGACCTGGCCGGGCTTCTCGACATGGTGTTCCATCCGGCGCTCGATTCGATCCTCGAGTGCCGGGTGCCTGTGATCGGGGCCATCAACGGGGTCGCCGCCGGTGCCGGCTTGGGTCTTGCTCTCGCCTGCGACCTGCGGGTGATGGCAGACGACGCCTTCCTGACGTCCGCCTTCACGGCAATCGGGCTGGTGCCCGACTCCGGGACGACCTGGTGGCTCCCTCATCACCTCGGAGTCTCCCGGGCGCTGGAACTGGCACTGACGAATCGCCGAATGCCGGCGGAGGAAGCGCGTGAGCTCGGGCTGTGCGTAGATGTGGTGCCAGGGGATCAGCTGCTCGACCGGTCGCTGGATCTGGCCCGGTCGCTGGCAGACCTGGCCCCGAATGCGCTGGTCACCACCCGCCGTCTGATCCGGGAGGCGGCCGGAACCTCGTTCCGGGATGCGCTGGCGGCGGAACAGAGCGAGCAGGGCCGTCTCGGCAAGACCCCCGAGCACCGCGAGGGTGTGCTGGCGTTCATGGAGAAACGCAAGCCCGATTTCAGGGGGTGAGCCCGGGAATCGTCCTGGCGACGAGCGGGGGCGCGGCCAAACCCCAATCAGTCTGGCTTGACCAAATACACCTCGACGGTCAGCTTCCCGGCCGCGCCTTTCCCGAATGCCACCCCGATCTCGTTGTTGAGCCAGCCCAGGTCCTCGTTGCCGGTCTGGAACGTCAACAACTCCCTGGGCTCAGCGGACTGATCGGGGTAGGCGATGGAGACCCCGCCACCCCGGTAGGCGACCGTCTCCCTCTTCTCACCGATCGTGGCGCGTATGTCGAGGTCCATGTTCCCGTCACCACGCACTGTCACATAGTCGACACCCTTCACCGGGCGCTCGCCCTCCCAGTGCGGGCCCGTGGCAGTGCCCTCGAAAGGGAAGTCGATCCTCATCCCGGCGGGGGCGGCTCCCAGGATCCTCATGCCCATTTCGGCGGTGATGGTGCAGAACTTCTCCAATGTGGGCATCGATGCTCCTGATCGGCGTCTGGGCAAACCTAGCCCTGAGCCCGGTGTTGGGAGGATCGTGCTCAGCCGTAGTGGTCGACGTAGCGTCGCAACCAGGGAGTGACCTGATCGAGGTAATCCTCCGCCTCGCCCATGGGCAGGGTGCGCGCCGCATAGTTCATCAGCAAGACCTGTCTGGCCGCATGGAAGCCGTCCAGCTGCTCGTCGCTCTCGACAGGCCACGGGGCGATCTCCTCATATCCCTGACGGAAGGCGGCCCTGATCTCGCCTCTCCTGGCGCTCGCCCGGGATGAGTAGAGGCACACCGACACGTCCTGTGCCGGTGTGGCGATCATCACATCCTCGAAGTCGAATGCGTGGAGCCGGGATCGGGAAAGATGGACGTTCCACTCGTGGAGATCGCCATGGACCACATGAGGGAACCCCGTCGCCCAGGCCTCCTTGATCACCTTCTCGGAGATCTCGGTGGCCTGTTGGATCGTCTTCCTCCGGTAGTTGTCGAAGAGATGATCGAATCGGGAGTCATCGATGATCACCGGGTCGATGTCGCGGTCGTAGTAGAACACCCGGTCCCACCGCCGCATCCCCTCCGGCTTGGGAGGCTGCCAGGTCCGTCCGTGCTGCTGGAGTGAGGCGCTCATCCTGCCCAGGAGCCGGTAGCCGAAAGACCCCGCCCCATCGGCCAGGGGGGCACCCGGAACCCAGGAGAAGAGGACACACGGCCTCGTCTTGTCCGAGTCCGGCTCATTGGCGTCCACGATCAGGGTCCCATAGCCCGTAGGCAAGGGTGTCACAACCTCCAGGTCTGTGTCCCGGTTGAGAGCCGAGAGCCAGGCCACCTCGTACTCGATGTTGGACCTCGAGTTGGAGTGTGGGCTTCCGACACGGAGCACGCATTGGTAGCCGTCATTGGTCACCACCCGGAACATCACGTTGGAATGGGTGGCCAGGTGGGTCACCTCTCGGACGCGGAAGGAATACCGCTCGAGCACGTTGTGTGCCAGCGGCAGCAAGCGTGCTGCTTCGTGACCAATCCGATGTAAGTCCATGCCAGTCCGAGGCCCCTGTCCAACCCGTGGCGCGGAGGCGGCGCCCCTCCCTCATTGTGGTCGTTTCGACTCCCTGCCTCTAGTGGACTTTCGCCCGGTTGACGCCCGGGGAAAGGCGGCTAGCCGGGGGTCACCATCACACGTCGTGATCCGTGAACGCAGGCTCCACGGTCGGAGCGGTCTCACGCCGCTGGTGATAGCGATCCCACAGGGCGAGCATCGACGGCAAGACCAGGACCGACGCCACCAGGGCAAGGCCGATTGCGTAAACGGTGACCTGGCCCATCTGACGGAAAGGGGTCAGGCTCGACGTGATGAGGACGCCGAAGCCGGCCATGGTGGTGAATGCGGAGCCGGCCAGCGCGCCTCCCGTGTGACGCATGGTCGACCTCATCGCCTCGTCGGCATCGTGCTGCTCTCGCCGGTCCTCGAGGAATCGCCTGGCGATGTGAATCGTGTATGGCACGCCGATTCCGATGGCCAGCGCCGCCAGGGTGGCGGTGACCGGCCCGAACGGGATCCCGGTCGCGTACATGAGGCCGTACGTCCACAGGACCACCAGGCCGACAGGCGCCATCGTGATGATCCCGAGAAACCATCGACGGTTCTCGATGGCGAAAGTGATCACGAGCACGAGGGTGGAGACGGCGATGGTGATGAACAGCGACGCACTCTGTGAGCTTGTCAGCGAATTGACCACGACGTCACCGATGATGTTCTGCGACGTGGCGATGGCCGATGCTCCGACGTCCTCGGCCGGCTGAAACGCCTCGTCGAGACCCACCCTCAGCGGCCCGGGGCTCTCCCCCGCAGTTGTGGTGATGTCCCAGAGCAGTGCGTCAACCTTGCCATCCTCGACGTGGATGACCTGGCTCGCCTGCTCGGGCACCGCGTCCAAGAGCGACCGGTACAGCGGACCGACATCGGCCGTCGCCGGCACCTTGAGATCAGGGCCGAGACCCACCTCTCCAGCCGCAGCAAAGACACCCGGGGCGGCTTCTGGATCACCCGAGAGCAGGCCGCCGAGGATGGCCACAGGAGAGACAGCGTTGACGAACTCGCCCTGTTGGGTTGTCACTGTGGCGACATCTTCGACCTCGACCAGGGCGGCGTTCGAGTCGACCAGGGCGTTGTGGAGCCCCGCGTCGACCGTTCCACCCTCGGGGGCTTCGACCAGAACCTGGGTGGTCTCACCCAGACCCCCACCGAAGTCGTCCTCGAGGACGCCGAGAGTCAGCACGTAAGGCGAGTCGGAGGGAAGGAAGTCGGTGAAGGAGAATCGGGTCTCCAACTGGGTGTACCCGTACCATCCCAGCCCGCCGAGGAGGAGAGCGATGACGAGAGTGGGCACCGCCGCGTGCTCGGCCAGGATGGCGAGCTTCTCCATGGCTTTGGGAAGCAGTCTGTCGCCATGTTGGTGCAGAGTCGCCACCGGCAATCTTCCGTTACGTTCGGCCCGTCGATCGGCGACGATCCGGATCGAAGGAAGGAAGACCAGCATGAGGAGGAATGCGGCAAGGATCCCCACGGCGGCAAGGATCCCGAAGTCCTTCAGCGCAGGGATCGGGCTGAAGACATTGGTCAGGAACCCGACAACCGTGGTCAGGGTGGCGAGGACCAGGGCGATGCCGACGGTCTTGATCGCGGCACCGACGCCGTCGTCGACAGAGAGCCCACCACCGATCTCCTCCCGGTATCGGGAGGTGAGGTGGATCCCGTAGTCGACCCCGAGCCCGATCAGCAGGATGGGCACGATCTGTGTCGGCGCCGAGAACGCATCGATCGCACCGATTCGTTCCAGGAGGACTCCAATCCCCTGCATCCAGGCGATTGCCATCAAGATGGCGAGCAAGGTCATCGTGGTGTCGGCAAACGTCCTCCGAATCGCGCCGAGCCAGCCGAGCTGTTCCGGCTTGAGCCAGTAAACGAAGAGGAGGATCACGAGGATCACGGCAAAGGCGAGCCCGAACAACTGGCCGATCTCGGACGTGAAGTCGTCCGCCCCGGTCAGGAGCAGGGCGAATGAGAAGGGGAGGATCTCGTATTCGGACTCGATGGTGGCGAGGTCATCCGCCATCTGGGACTCGGCCTCCACCTGGGCGTCGAACGACTCGTTGGGGTCCCCCTCGGGCGGGCTGATGAAGGTGAGCACCATCCCGGCCTCTGCCGTCCCGCTGCTCGGATCGAGGTCCTGTGAGGCCAGTTGGGTCAGGAACGAGACCTGCTCGGCGGGAGCATCGAACTCGCCGTCACCGTCGATGGCCTCGATGTAGATGTCCTTGACCTCTTGGTCGGACAACTGGGCCGGGTCCAATCCCTGGGCTGCCGCGGCCTGTTCGACTCCGCTGAGGTAGTGGAACACACCCGGTCTCTCCGGCCGGTCGGCGATCATGTCGGAGACGGCGGATGCCCGGACGGTCTCGGCGACCGCCATGGCTGTCCGCAGCCCCTCTGCCGTGATCACGTCGCCGCCTTCGTCCCTGATCAGCACCTGAACTGCGGTGTCGGCGGTGGCATCCCCGAACAGCTCTGAGATGCGCTCACTCGCCAGGATCTCAGGCGAGTCGGGGGCGAAGCCCTCGTTCCCGCTCGCCACCACGACTTCACGTGACAGAGAGCCGAATACACCGGTGAGGACCAACGCGACGATGATCACCACCCACGGAGCCCGTCGGGCGACGGTAGCGAGCAGGGACACGATGAATCTCAAGGGTTTCTCCTGGACGAGCTGCGAGGAATGAGCACCGAATGCTGCCGCGCTCTCCTCTGCTAGCCAAATCGGCTAGGCCCCTGCGGTCACCTCGTCGAGGGCGTCGAGGAACCGCCGGTTCTCCTTCTCGGCACCAACGGTCACCCGCAGCCATCTGCCTGACATCGGCCGAACGATGACACCCCTCGACGTGAAGGCGGCCGCCGCGGCATCGGCATCGATTCCGAGCTCGAAGTAGACGAAGTTGGTATGGCTGTCGGTGTGAGGAAGCGACCGCTCGGCGAGGGCGCCCAAGAGATGGTGTCTCGCCGCGGCATTGACCCGGATCCTCCGTTCCAGCTCGGCCCGATTCCCCAAGGAGGCGACGGCCGCCGCCTGCCCGACGTCGGTGACGCTGAACGGGGGCTGGGCCTTGCGCAGCTCCGCGATCGTCGCCGGGGCGGCGACCCCGTAACCAACCCGGTGTCCGGCCAGGGCGAACACCTTGGAGAAGGTGCGCAGGACAACGACATTGGAGCGCTCCACCGCATGCGGCAACGCGGTGGCGTAGCCGCCGTCGGTGACGTAATCGTGATAAGCCTCGTCGATGACGATCAGGACCGAGTCGGGGAGCGACTCGATGAATCCGGTCATCGCATGGGACGACACGATCGTCCCGGTCGGGTTGTTCGGATTGCACAGATAGACAACGGTGGTGTCGTCGCGCACCGCCTCCCTCATCGCATCCAGATCGTGGACATGCCCTTCACCGAGGGGGACTTCTATCGCCTGGCTCAACGCCCACCGGGATGCGATCCGATACATCACGAAGGACGGCCAGGCATACACCGAGCTGGTCTCGGGGCCGCCGGTGGCCAGGGCGATGTGACTGAGCAGTGCGACACTCCCGTTGCCAAACCAGAGGTGGTCGGCCGGTGCCCCGAGCCATTCGGAGAGGGCAGAACTCAGGTCCCGGCTGTCGTTGTCGGGATACCGGTTCGAGCCGGCCAGGACCCGGGCGGCCGCCTCGACCACACCGGGGAAGGGACCTTCGGGGCACTCGTTGGAGGCCAGCTTCACGATCTCGTCGGGACGGATGCCGATCTCGACGGCCACCTCTTCGATAGGCCTTCCCGGCACGTAGGGGCGGATGGCGGCGATGTCCGGCCGGAACCTGGGCATGACGGAACGCTACATCGGCGGCTCAGCACCGGAGCCGATCGGGCAAAGTCCAGCCAACGCAACCGGCCCATACCCGACCCAACCCCCCGCCACAAGGCGGTAGCCCAGGCGGACCGGCGGCTGTTTGCCCGCTCCAAGAATCTTCGCCATCCGGATCGAGAAGCGGTCCCGCAACCCGCGACCAGCACACCCCACCGGAGCCGATCGGGCAAAGTCCGCCAGCCAACGCAACCGGCCCATACCCGACCCAACACCCCGCCACAAGGCGGAAGCCCTGGCGGACCGGCGTCTGTTTGCCCGATCCAAGAATCTTCGCCATCCAGATCGAGAAGCGGTCCCGCAACCCGCGACCAGCACACCCCACCGGAGCCGATCGGGCAAAGTCCGCCAGCCAGAAGATCTGTGCCACACTGCGATCACAGGTTCAGGAGGCGGCGGGACAGGCGGATCCGTAGGGTTGGGTCCAACAACCGGTTGCGACCGTCCTCACATCCAAGGAGACTTTGGTGACGGCACGCAGGACGGGTCTCGGCCGGGGATTGGAGGCGCTGATCCCGAGCGAGAGCGAGTTGGCCTACAAGACGAAGTCGCTGCGGGTCATCGACCGCAAAGGTCATCTGGTCGGTGACGACCCCGGTCTCGACCCCGAGCTCTACCAGCAGATGTACCAGAACATGGTGTTGGCCCGCGAGCTCGACCGGCGCATGCTCGCCCTGCAGCGGCAGGGCCGGATCGGCACCTACGCCATGCTCGAGGGACAGGAGGCGGTTCAGATCGGCTCCGCTCTCGCCCTCGAGCCCGATGACTTCGTCTTCCCTTCATATCGAGAGCACGGCGTGCAGGTGACCCGCGGGCTTCCGATAGAGGTGTTGCTGGCGTACTGGAAGGGCCTCCCCAACGCCCGCTGGGACATGGAGAAATACCGCACCGGGATCGTCGCGGTGCCCATCGCAACCCAGCTTCCCCACGCGGTGGGCTACTCCTACATGGCCAAGCTGCGCGGCGAGGAAACGGTTACCGCTGTCTACTTCGGTGACGGGGCGACCTCCGAAGCCGACTTCCATTCCGGGATGAATTTCGCCGGTGTCTGGAAGACGCCGACCGTCTTCATCTGTGCCAACAACCTCTATGCCATCTCGGTCCCGTACTCCAAGCAGACTGCATCCGAGACGATCGCCCAGAAAGCGGAGGCCTACGGGTTCGAGGGTCTCAGGGTCGATGGTATGGACCCTGTCGCCGTGTATCTCGCCACCAAGTTGGCGGTGAAGCGGGCTCGCAGCGGCAAAGGCCCAACCCTGATCGAAGCCATGACCTATCGCTACGGGCCTCACGCCACCGCCGACGACCCGACCCGTTATCGGGCGCGGGCAGAGGA
>JBFYOJ010000306.1:0-9006 GCA_041303885.1 Acidimicrobiia bacterium
CTCTTCCCTGCAGGTGCCGTGGTGCCCGCGATGAACCCGGCTACGGGCTTGGTCATCTCCGCGGCCACGAATGCGCCGGCATCTTCCTCGGCAGTGCCGCCGATCTCGCCGATCATCACCACTCCCTCCGTCTCCGGGTCGTCCTCGAACATCCTGAGCATGTCGACGAAGCTGGTGCCATTGACGGGGTCGCCGCCGATCCCCACTGCTGTGGTCTGGCCCAGACCGAGCAGGGTCAGTTGATACACGGCCTCGTAGGTGAGAGTTCCCGACCGTGAGACGACGCCGATCCTCCCCCGCCGGTGGATGTAACCGGGCATGATGCCGATCTTGCACTCCCCTGGGGTTATCACGCCCGGGCAGTTGGGGCCGACCAGCCGAGTGCCCTTGTCAGCCAGGTAGCGCTTGGCCTCGACCATGTCGGCCACCGGGATGCCCTCGGTGATCGCCACCACGAGTTCCAGACCGGCGGCGGCGGCCTCCATGATCGCGTCGGCGGCGAAGGGCGGTGGCACGTAGATGACCGATGCGTTGGCCCCGGTCCCGGCTACCGCCTCCTTCGCTGTGGCGAACACCGGGAGATCCACTGAGAAGGTCTCGTCCCTCCCCGGGACACCGGACTGGTCGGTCTCCCCTTCGAAGTGGACCATGTCGCCGGCCCGGGAGGGATGGACCGCGCCCACTATCTGTGTCCCGTAGGCAATAGCCTTATCGGTGTGGAAGCTGCCGGTCTTGCCGAGCCCCTGGACCAGGACGCGGGTGTCCTTTCCGACCAAGACGCTCATCTGGCCAGACTCACGATCTTCTCAGCCCCGTCTCGGAGACTGTCTGCGGCCACCACGTCGAATCCGGACTCACGGATGATCTTCTTGCCCTGCTCCACATTCGTTCCCTCCAACCGAACGACCAGGGGCACCGACAGGCCCACCTTCTTGACCGCCTCCACGATTCCGGTCGCGATGACGTCGCAGCGCATGATCCCTCCGAAGATGTTGACGAAGATCCCCTTCACGTTGGGGTCACCGGTGATTATCTGAAACCCGGTCGTCACCTGCTCTTCGTCTGCTCCACCACCCACATCGAGGAAGTTGGCCGGCTCTCCCCCGAAGTGCTTGATGGTGTCCATCGTGGCCATGGCCAGCCCGGCTCCGTTCACCAGGCACCCGATTGTGCCGTCCAGCTTGATGTAGTTGAGCCCGGCTTGCTTGGCCGTCGTCTCCGCCGGGTCCTCCTCGGTCTCGTCTCGCATGGCGGCGATCTCAGGATGGCGGAACAGGGCGTTGTCGTCGAAGGCCATCTTCCCGTCCAGCGCAACCACCTGGCCATCGCGGGTAATCACCAGTGGGTTGATCTCGATCAGATCGGTGTCGAGGTCCGTCGCCGCCCGGTCCAGGGCCTTGACGAACTCGATGAATCGGCCCACCGTCTCTCCTTCGAGACCCAGTCCATGGGCAAGCTCGCGACCCTGGAAGTCGGCCAGGCCGATGGCCGGGTCGATCTCCTGGCGCAGGATCTTCTCAGGTGTCTCCGCCGCCACCTTCTCGATCTCCATTCCCCCCTCCGTCGACGCCATCACGATGTTGCGGCCGACCGCGCGGTCCAGGAGAACGGCCAGGTACAGCTCCCTGGCTATGTCGATCCCTTGTTCGACATAGATTCGGCTGACCAACTTGCCTTCGGGACCGGTCTGGATCGTGACCAGGGTCGAACCGAGCATCTTGCCGGCCAGTTCGCGAACCTTCTCCTCGGCCGCCTCAGGCCCCCGATCGAGTCCCTCGGTTATCACATTGACCCCGCGCAACCCGGGATGCTCCTTGAAGGTGCCCTTGCCTCGTCCACCGGCATGGATTTGTGACTTGAGCACGACCACCGGGTTCCCCGACTCCTCGATCAGTGGCCGCACCGCCGCCACCGCGTCCTCGACCGTGGTCGCCATGCGCCCCAACGGGACCGGGATACCGCGCGCAGCCATCAGCTCC
This sequence comes from Acidimicrobiia bacterium, assembly GCA_041303885.1. GTDB lineage: Bacteria > Actinomycetota > Acidimicrobiia > Spongiisociales > ZC4RG35 > JARDZU01. The sequence goes on from JBFYOJ010000306.1 coordinate 1,980, forward strand.
TTGGCTTGATACTCGTGGATCTTCACCTGGTTCCTTCCATTTCAGACCTTCGAAGGCACGTTCGCCTCCACCCAGGCCGTGATCCTGTCCAACGGCGTCCCCGGAGTGAAGATCGTCGCCAGCCCCGCGTCCAGCAGGGTCTGAAAGTCGGCCTCGGGGATGACTCCGCCTCCGAAGACCACCACGTCTGCGGCATCCCTGAGCGCCAGTTGCTCCACGACCTGGGGGAACAGGGTCTTGTGAGCCCCCGATAGCGAGGAGAGGCCGACCGCATCCACATCCTCCTGGACTGCCGTCTCCGCGATCTGGGCCGGTGTCTGATGGAGCCCGGAGTAGATGACCTCGAATCCGGCATCACGCAGCGTCCGGGCAATGACCTTCGCGCCGCGATCGTGACCGTCGAGACCTGGTTTTGCGATGAGGATGCGTCGTGGCATGCCGTCAGGAAAGGCTAGTTGCCAGGTCGGGATCGAGAATCCACGGTCATCCTGACCCACGCTATTCAAGGTTTCCATTCACCTACCCTTGCGGAATGACCTCCTCCAATCTGCATGGTCTCGCCGGTGCCGGGGTGTCGGTGTGGTCGGATCAGATCTCCAAGGCCATGCTCGACTCAGGGGAATTGGCGCGGCGCATCGTCGAAGACGCCGTCACCGGTGTGACCTCCAACCCGACCATCTTCGCCGCGGCCATCGGGAGCTCGAGCGGTTACTCGGAGCACCTGGAGGAGCTGAAGTCGGCGGGGCTGCACACCGAGGAGATCGTGAAGAGCCTCATGGCATCGGACATCCGACGCGCCTGTGATGAGCTCTTGGGCGTCTTCGATCGGACCGGTGGTGGCGACGGGTACGTCTCCGTGGAAGTCTCACCGACACTCGCCGGGGACACCGAGGCGAGCGTTGCGGAGGCCAGAGACTGGGTGAAGCAGATCGACAGGCCCAACCTCCTGGTGAAGATTCCGGCGACGCCGGAGGGCATCCCGGCGATCAGCCGTCTCATCGGTGAGGGGGTCTCGGTGAATGTCACCCTGATCTTCTCCCTCGAGCGTTACGCCCAGGTCATCGATGCCTACTTCAGGGGTATGGAGGACTATGGCCGCGCCGGCGGCGACCTCGGCACGGTCGCCTCGGTGGCATCCTTCTTCGTCTCCCGGTTCGACAGCGAAGTCGACAAGAGACTGGAGGAGATGGAAAGCCCGGAGGCCGACTCCCTCAAGGGTGTGACCGCGGTGGCCAACGCCCGTGTCGCCTATGGCTTGTTCCTGGACGAGTTCGCATCTCCCAGGTTCGAGGCACTGGCCGAGAAAGGGGCCCGGGTGCAACGTCCGCTGTGGGCATCCACCTCCACCAAGAACCCCGCCTACCCGGACCTCCTCTACGTGGACAACCTGGTGGCACCCAACACCGTGAACACAATGCCCCTCGACACCATCGACGCCTACCAGGACCACGGCGCATCGGATCCGAAGCCATTCACCGGGCTCGATATCGAGCAGGCCAAGCTCGATCTGGCGCGGCTCGAGATGGTCGGGATCGACTATCACGATGTCGTACAGGTGCTCGAGGACGAAGGCGTCGATAAGTTCGTGAAGAGCTGGAACGACCTGCTGGAGGGTGTGGAGAGGGCGTAGCCCTCCCGCTGCCGGAAAACCCGTGGCATCCGAGGGTGGGGACATCGAGTTGGTATGCGGGCGCGCCGGGTTGGAGTCGGTGGATGGCAACACCTGCACTCCGACAGTGCGTGGATCGTCAACCGTTGACCATACTTGGGCGAATGATCGTCACACGTCTTGGCCACGCTGCCCTTCTCGTCGAAACTCCCAACGCCCGAGTCCTGACCGATCCCGGCCATTTCTCCAGTGACTGGCACGGTCTCACCGGCCTGGATGCGGTCCTGATCACTCATCAGCATGCCGATCACATCGACGTGGACAACATCGGCGACCTGCTCGGGGTCAACGACGCCGCCCGCGTCATCGTCGAGCCGGCGGTGGTCGCCATGGTCGGTGATCATCCCGCGGCCTCAGCGGTCGTCGGTGACGTTCACGAGTTCGGGGATCTCACAGTCGAGGTGGTCGGGGGGGAGCATGCGGTGATCCACGAGCGCATCCCCCGGGTGGGCAACGTCGGCTTCGTGATCACGGAGAAGGAGGGGCCGACCCTGTTCCACCCCGGCGACTCCTACGCCACGGTGCCGTCCGGGGTCGACCTGCTGGCCCTCCCTCTCACCGCCCCATGGGCACGGGTCGCCATGACCATCGATTTCGCCAACGCGGTGAAACCCGCCCGCATGATCCCGATCCACGACGCCATTCTCAGCGGAGCGGGGCGACCGGTCTACATGCGGATGTGTCGCGGTGTGGTCGACGAGTCGATAACCATCGATGACCCCGCGGTAGGAGAGCACTACCAGGTCTGAGCTTCACTGCGGGCTGACGGTGACTCTTGCCAGCTGAACAGCCAGTTCGACCCGGATCTCGAGCTCCGACACCTCGCTCAGGCTCGCTCCAAAGGGGCCCATGCCAGGAGAAGACGCTTCTTGCCCTGGGTGTCGAACATCACCTCCGCCTCCGCCCTGTCACCGGTGCCCACCACCTCACGCACCGTGCCCAGACCCCATTTGTCGTGCCGGACCCGGTCGCCCGGCCCTATCTGACCGGCGTCGACCGTGGTCCGGGGGCCGTTCGCGGCGGCTCGCTCCGATGGGGACCGGCGCTCGCGTTTGCCCGCTTTCTCGAGAAGCCCGTCGGGGATCTCGGTGAGGAACCGGGAAGGAGGGTTGTAGTTGGATCCCCCGAACAGCATCCGGCTCCAGGCCGAGGTGAGGTAGAGCTTGTCCTGAGCCCGGGTGATCCCGACATAGGCGAGACGTCTCTCCTCCTCCAACTCGCCGGGGTCGCCCAAGGAACGCATGTGTGGGAACACGCCGTCCTCCATCCCGACGATGAACACCGCGGGGAATTCGAGGCCTTTGGCGGTGTGCAGGGTCATCAGCGTCACCGCGCCCGCACCCTCCTCCCACTCGTCGATGTCGGCCACCAGGGCAGTTGACTCGAGGAAGATCTCCAGCCGGCGCAAGTTGTCGAGCAGATCGAACTCCTCGTCACCGATCACCGCCCCTTCGTTGGCACTCTCGAACTCGGAGGCGACCCCCACCAACTCGCGCAGGTTCTCCACCCGGCCCATCGCCTCGATCGTCTGCTCGGCCTCGAGGCCGGCCAGCATCCCGGTGTCGGTCAGGACGGCCTCGACCCCGGCGGCGACGCCCTGCTCTTCGGCCACCTCGCGCAGGTGGCCCATCACCGCGACGAACTCGCCGATCGCGGTCTGCGCCCGGGCGTTGAGCTGGGTGATCTCCGCCGACCGACGCAACCCTTCGGCGAACCCGATTCCCTGGGCCTGACTGAACCGATCGACATGGGCGATCGTGGTGTCGCCGATGCCCCGCCGGGGCTCGTTGATGATCCGCTTCAGCGACACCTCGTCGGCCGGATTGACCATTGCCCTCAAATAGGCGATGGCGTCCTTGATCTCCTTGCGGTCGTAGAACTTGACCGAGCCGACCACCGTGTACGGGATCCCCCGCCGCACGAAGACATCCTCGATCACGCGGGACATCGCATTGGTCCGATAGAAGACCGCTATGTCGGAGAGGTTGAAACCGTCAGCCTGAAGACGTTCGATCTCATCAACTACATAGCCGGCCTCGTCGTGCTCATCCTCGCCCTCGTAGCGGAAGATCGGGACTCCCCGCCCCCGATCCGACCACAGGTTCTTCGGGGTCCTCTTGGTGTTGTTCGAGATGACCGAGTTGGCGGCATCGAGGATGGTCTCGGTCGAGCGGTAGTTCTGGTCGAGGATGACGATTCGGGCATCGGGGTAGTCCAGCTCGAAGTCGCGGATGTTGCGGATGTCGGCGCCGCGAAACTTGTAGATCGACTGATCGGAGTCTCCCACGACGCACAGGTTGCGATGGGTGGCGGTCAGTTGCTTGACCAGCATGTACTGGGCCCGATTGGTGTCCTGGTACTCGTCCACCAGGACGTAGCGGAAGCGATCCTGATAACCGGCCAGTACTTCGGGAAAGGCGCCGAACAACTCCACCGTGACCATCAGCAAGTCGTCGAAATCCATGGCCGACGCCTCGAGTAGGCGCTGCTGGTAGAGACGGTATATGTCGGCGACCTGCTCGTGATAGAAGCCGTCACCCTGGTCGGCGAACGACTCGTAGTCCACCAGCTCGTTCTTCGCCTTGGAGATGACCGCCTTCATGGCCTTGGGTGGGAACCGCTTGGAGTCGAGGTCGAGGGCCTTGAGCACCAGGTTGAGCAGCCGCAGCGAGTCGGCGTCGTCATATATCGAGAACCCGGAGCGGTAGCCGAGCCGGGAGGCTTCCCGACGCAAGATCCGCACACATGCCGAGTGGAACGTGGACACCCACATCGAGCGAACCGCTCCCCCCACCAGCGACCCGACCCGCCCCTTCATCTCGTCGGCGGCCTTGTTGGTGAAGGTGATGGCCAGCACCGACTGTGCAGGCACATGGAGATCCCGGAGAAGATGGGCGATGCGGTAGGTGAGAACACGCGTCTTGCCCGACCCGGCGCCGGCCACGACGAGCACCGGGCCCTCGGTTGCGGCCACCGCCTCACGTTGTGTCGGGTTGAGATCGGCGAACAGTGGGGAGTCGGCCGGAACGTCATCGAAGAACCACTCAGCCTGCATCTCACCGGGATGGTACCGGGGTACGGGGACCGAATCACAAAGATGTGATCAGTTGGTGAGTGCGATCTGGTCGTCCAGCTCCACCGCCGCCGTGGCATCGACGTCGTCCGGCTCGGGCAGCTCACCCTCACCGACTAGCGGTCGCCGCCGAAGCGGGAGCGAATAGCAGAACCTCGCACCGGTTGGGAACCTGCGTTCGTACCAGACCTCCCCACCCATGGCACGGGCCAGCCTTCTGGCGATGGGGAGCCCGAGGCCGATGCCTGTCGCTTCCCGGGTGTCACCCTTGGACAGTTGCTCGAAGTTCTCGAAGACGCGCTGGGTCTCCTCATCCGGGACACCGGGGCCATTGTCGGAGATGACGATCAGATACTGGTCGCCCATGACAAAACCCTCGACCATGATCTGGTCGCCCCCGTACTTGCGGGCATTCTCCATCAGGTTCCGGATCACCTGCTGGACGCGCCTTCGATCGGCCTTGACCCTGACACCGTCGGGCAGAGAGACCAGGGAGCTCTTCTTGCCGCCATTCGGGAAGACCATCTTGGCCACGTCCTCGATCAGGTCCCCGAGATCGAACAGCTCGGGGTGGAAACGAAGACGATCTGCCTCGAGTCTGGGAATGACCAGCACGTCCTCGACCAGGTCCCCGAGATAGAGCGATTGGCGGTTGATGATCCCCAAGAATTCGTCGACCTCCTCCTCGGGGAGGTCTTTCCAGGACTCGACCAGGGTGTCGGCAAACCCGGCAATCGAAGTCAGCGGCGTCCTCAGCTCGTGGCTGACCATCGCCACGAAGTCGTTCTTGATGCGGTGGGCCTCCTCGGAGAGGCGCATGACTTCGCGCTCGCGCTGGCGCCCGTGTCGGGTGATGGCCAGTGCCCAGACCACTCCCACGACGCCCACGATCGCCAGCCCAATGGACAGCCAGCTCAACGACTCCGTCAACTCAGGCATGCCTCACCTATATCGGAAGATACCGCAGGCATCTGAAGATGTGGGGAAGCCCCGACGTCCTCAACCTACGTCAACGCCTTCCTCGATGCCAATGAGGCGTCGCAAGGTGCTGGTGAGCACGCCCTGGCGCAGATCGAACTTGTCGAGGTAGGCGTCGACCCCGACTTCCCATGCGTCCTGCTTCTCCTCCTGGGTCGCCACTCCGGAGACCATCACGATCGGTACCTTGACGTCGGATGCCCTCATGGTGCGGACCAGCTCGACACCGTTGGATCGAGGCATCGAATAGTCGATGACCAGGGCTTCGAAGCTCTCGTCGGTGAGAGCCAGCATTGCTTCCCGAGCTCCGGCGGCGACTTCGACATCGAACCCTGCGCCGTTGAGCGTCGCAGACAGGAGCTGGCGGACTCCGGCCGAGTCGTCGACCACCAGGATCCGGGGACGATGCCCGGCGAGTCGTGGCCGTCTCCGGGCAAGAGCTCCAAGGAAGGTGGGATCGAGGACAACCAGGACCTGGCCTCCGCCGAGCAACGCGGCACCGGTCACATGACTGGAGCCCTCGAGGATCGGCCCCAGGTTCTTCACCGCCACGCGCCGGCGATCGATCAGCTCACTCACGGTGACGGCCACCAGCCCGAACCTGGTGTTCATCACGAGGAGCTCCGACTCGTCGCCGGGGTCGGCGATACCGATGGCTTTGGACAGGGATACGCAGGGGATCTCGCGGCTCTGGAAGCTGACTTCGCGGCCGCTGTCGGTGGGCCGGATCTGGGCGCGTGACAGCGGCATCGCCGCCTCGATCGAAGCCTCGGGAAGGCCCCAGAACTGGTCGCCGGTGGCCACCACCACCACGTTTTGGAGCACCATCGACATGGGGAGGGTCATGGTGACCGTCGTGCCCTTCCCTCTCGGCGACTCCACATGGACAACGCCGTTGACCTTCTCCAGGATGTCCCTGACCGCGGCCAGACCGTCCCCGGCGCCCGAGAAATCGGTCACCTCATCGGTTGTGGTGAACCCGGGATGAAAGAGGAGAGGACTCAGATCCGAGAGGACGAACGGGATGTTTCGCTCCGAGGCGACCTCGGCGACCTGATCCCAATCTATGCCGGCGCCATCGTCGGAGACGGAGACCTCGACCCTCTCGTCGACGACTTCGGCACCGATACTCACGGTGCCCGTTGCCCTCTTTCCGGCCGCAACGCGCTCCGCCGACGGCTCGATGCCGTGATCGACGGCGTTGACGAGGAGATGTCTCAGCGGCTCCCGGAGGAGATCCACGATCTGGCGGTCGAGTTGCACGTCTTCGCCGCTCAGCTCGAATCGAACATCCTTTCCCATCCGTC
>JBFYOJ010000307.1:0-7166 GCA_041303885.1 Acidimicrobiia bacterium
CGACCCGATGGGGGTGCACACCGGGGACTCGATCACCGTTGCGCCAATCCAGACGCTGTCGGACCGCGAATACCAGGAGATGCGGGACGACGGGATAGCGGTGCTCCGCGCCATCGGTGTCGAGACCGGGGGCTCCAACGTCCAGTTCGCCGTGGACCCCGAGACCGGCCGTCGGCTGGTGATCGAGATGAACCCTCGAGTCAGCCGCTCTTCTGCCCTCGCCTCCAAGGCGACCGGCTTTCCCATCGCCAAGATCGCGGCGCTGCTCGCCGTCGGGTACACCCTCGACGAGATCTCGAACGACATCACCGGGGCCACCCCGGCCTCGTTCGAGCCCGCCCTCGACTACGTGGTGGTCAAGGTGCCTCGTTTCGACTTCGCCAAGTTCCCCTCCGCTCCCACGCGGCTGGGGACTTCGATGCGGAGCGTAGGTGAGGCCATGTCCATCGGCAGGACATTTGCAGAAGCCCTGCAGAAGGCTTTGCGGAGCATGGAGAACGGCCGATTCGGGCTCAACGCGGACCCTGCCGAGCAGACGATTCTGTCGATCTCGGACGAGGAGTTGGCCGACGCCGTCGCAGTGCCCCGTCCCAATCGGATCTTCGCGGTTGGCGAGGCGCTGCGGAGGGGCTGGGACACGGACACTGTCTCTCTACTCAGCTCGATCGACCCGTGGTTCGTCGATCAGATCGCCGAGATAGTCGAGCTGCGCTCTGAGATCGAGGCAGGGGACATCGACGACACCGATCTCCTTCGTGACGCAAAGCGAATGGGGTACTCGGATCGTCAGCTCGGGCATCTCTGGGGCATTGCGGAGGAGGAGGTCAGGGCCACCAGGCGCGAGGTGGGCCTGAACCGCACCTACAAGACCGTCGACACCTGCGCGGCGGAGTTCGAAGCGAACACCCCGTATATGTACGGCACCTTCGAGGAGGAATCCGAGGTACGACCGGCGGAGCGACCGCGGGTCGTGGTCCTCGGCTCGGGCCCGGACCGGATCGGGCAGGGGATCGAGTTCGACTACTGCTGTGTCCACGCCTCCTTCGCCCTGCGTGACGCCGGCTATGAGACGGTGATGGTCAACTGCAACCCCGAGACCGTCTCCACAGACTATGACACCTCGGATCGGCTCTACTTCGAGCCGCTCACCATCGAAGACGTGCTGGCGGTCATCGAGGCAGAGGAGCCGGAGGCGGTGGTCGTCCAACTCGGCGGTCAGACGCCGTTGAACCTGGCGCTAGCCCTGGAGCAGGCCGGCGTCCCGATCGCGGGGACCTCGCCGGCATCGATCCTCCTCGCCGAGGACCGCGAGCAGTTCGGGGAGTTGTGCCGCAGCCTCGGACTGCGCCAGCCGCCGGCCGGGTCGGCCACTTCGGCCACCGAGGCGGAGGATGTCGTGGACCAGGTCGGGCTGCCGGTCATGGTCAGGCCGTCCTTCGTGCTCGGGGGTCGGAAGATGCGGGTCATCTACAGCGTCGAAGAGCTGGCCGACTACGTGAGGGAGCTCTACGGGGAGGCCGACCCCGAGCTGACCGGGGCGCCGATATTGATCGACCGGTTCCTCGAGGCCGCCGTGGAAGTGGATGTCGACGCCGTCTACGACGGCTCCGAGCTATTGCTCGGGGGTGTGATGGAGCACGTCGAGGAGGCCGGGGTCCACTCGGGCGACTCGGACTGTGTGACCCCTCCGCCCACCATCTCCGACGAGGCGCACAAGGAGATCCTGCGGGCGACGAGGGAGCTTTCGGCCGCCCTGGAGGTTCGCGGGCTGATCAACCTGCAGTTCGCGGTCAAAGGGGACGATGTCTACGTGCTCGAGGCCAACCCACGTGGGAGCCGGACCGTCCCCTTCATAAGTAAGGCGACCGGTGTCCCCCTGGCACGGATCGCGGCCAGGGTGATGCTGGGAGCCACCATCGAGCAGCTCCGTCGGGAGGGCCTGGTCCCGGTCACGGCCGAGAGGCCGGATTTCGTCGCGGTGAAGAATGCGGTGCTGCCTTGGGACCGATTCCCCGAGGAGGACTCTGTCCTCGGCCCGGAGATGCGCGCCACCGGTGAGGTGATGGGCATCGGCTCGGACGTCGGTGTGGCCTTTGCCAAGGCGCTGCTTGCGGCCGGGCACATTCTGCCGAGTCGGGGCCGGGTGTTCCTGTCGTTCGCCGACCGGGACAAGCCGATGGGCCTCGCAGTGGCACAAGCGTTCACCATGCTCGGGTTCGAGCTCGTCGCCACCCATGGCACGGCCAGGTACCTGCGTCATCATGCCATCGACGCGGAGCCGGTCAACAAAGTTGGCGAAGGCCCTCGCGACATCGGCACGCGTCTCGAGGACGGTGAGATCCAGCTCGTGATCAACACGCCGCGTGGCGGACGAGCCCGCTCCGATGGGAGGACGATTCGCATCGCAGCACGGGTCCACTCCATACCGTGTGTGACGACGATCCAGGGCGGTCTGGCCGTTGCCCGGAGCCTCCGCGCCGGCACCGGGGCGATCCTCCGACCGAGGAGCCTCCAGGAATGGCACCGGACGGCTTGACGGCCCGGCTCGGGTCGATCGAGCTCCGAACGCCGCTCATCGCCGCCTCGGGCACGGTCGGATCCGTGTGGGAGTGGGCCGATGTGGCCGATCTCGCCCCGTACGGGGCGGCGGTGGCCAAGTCCGTGGCACCGGTGGAGTGGAAGGGCCGTCCCGCCCCACGGCTGGCCCCGGCGGGACCCGGGATGCTCAACGGCGTCGGTATCCAGAACCCGGGAATCGAGGCGTGGTCCGAGATGATGGCCCCACGGATTCGGGGGCTGGATGTCCAGGTCTGGGGCTCGGCCGTGGGGGAGACGCCGGATGATTTCGCTCTCGTGGCCAAGGGCCTGGTGTCGGCCGGGGTTCCCGTTGTCGAAGTGAACCTCTCCTGCCCGAACCTCGAGGACGGGACGATGTTCTCACTCGACGCCGATCGGTCCCGCCATGTCATAGCGGCGGTCGCTTCCTCTGTCGGGGTCCCGGTCGGGGCGAAGCTCTCACCCAATGCGGAGGACATCGTGGGAGTGGCCCGTGCCTGTCTGGACGGCGGTGCCGGGTTCCTCACCCTGACCAACACCGCTCTCGGCTTTGGCATCGACCTCTCCACCCGACGGCCCTTGCTCAGTGGTGGGGTAGGTGGGTACAGCGGTCCGGGCCTCAAAGCGCTGTCGCTGCGTTGTGTGTACGAAGTTGCCCGGGCGCTCCCCGGCACCGCGATCGTCGGCTGCGGGGGGGTGACCACCGGCGCCGATGTGGTCGAGTACCTGTTGGCGGGGGCATCGGCGGTTGCCCTGGGCACGGTCCTCCTCGCCGAGCCGCGCGCGGGGCGCCGAATCGAGAGGGAGCTGATCAAAGAGCTTCGCCGTCAAAGGGTGGGTTCGATATCCGAGTTGGTCGGGGCGGTGACGCCGTGGTGAACCGGGTCCTCGTCGCCCTCGACGTCCCGACTGCGGCCGAGGCCATGTCGCTGGCACAACGGCTCAAACCCCACGTCCTCGGGTTCAAGCTCGGGCTGGAGCTCCTCATGGGAGAGGGCCCCTCCATCGTGTCGAGAGTGGTTGAGCTCGGCTCACCGGTTTTCGTCGACGCCAAGCTGCATGACATCCCGAACACCGTCGCCGGGGCTGCGGAGCGGCTCGGCTCCCTGGGGGCGCGCTGGGTGACCGTCCACGCCTCAGGTGGAGAGGAGATGGTCAGGGTTGCCGCAGAGGCGCTGAACGAGGGCTCGGGCGGGACAGCAGGAATCCTGGCGGTCACGGTGCTGACCTCATTGGGAGAGTACGAGCTGGCCAGGATGGGGATCGACCGACCGCTCGACGATCAGGTGACCGCCCTGGCCAGTGCCGCCGCGGGGGCGGGAGCGGAGGGCGTCGTCTGCGCAGTGACGGAGGCACGGCTGGTGCAGGCACTCGGTCTCGGTCTGACCGTGGTGACCCCCGGGATCAGGCCCGCCGATGCCTCCCCGTCCGACCAGAAACGGGTGGCCACGCCGTCAGCAGCGATCCGGGCGGGTTCCGACCTGCTGGTGGTCGGTCGCCCCATCACAGCAGCGCCCGACGTCGTGCAGGCGGCAATGGCGATCTCGGCCGAGATCGAGGCGGCGGTTTCGGCTACTTAGCCCTGTAAAGGGTGGCTATGGTCGGGTTTTCGGACGAAGAAGAGGAACATGGCGCAACCACCCCAACTCAGCGACGAACAGAGAGCTGCGGCGCTGGCGAAGGCCGCCGAGGCGAGACGGGTACGGGCCGAGGTCAAGGAGCTGCTAAAGACCGGTTCGATGCGTCTCTCCGAGCTGATCGACCAAGCCAAAACCGACGACATCCTGGCCGGTCTCAAGGTGGAGAGGGTGATCGCCTCGATGCCCGGCACCGGGAAGATCAAGGCTAAGCGAATGATGGAGTCGCTGGGGATCGCCGAGAATCGTCGAATCAGAGGTCTGGGAGACAAGCAGAGAGAGGCTCTCCTAGCAGAGTTCTCCTGAAGTGGCGGGCCGACTATTGGTCGTGTCGGGGCCTTCCGGCTCGGGCAAGTCGACCATCGTGAAGGAGTTGCTCGATCGGCTCGGCCTCGAATTCTCCGTCTCGGCCACGACCAGGCTCCCCCGGCCCGGTGAGCGTCATGGCAACCAATACAACTTCGTCTCGAGACGCGATTTCGAGGCCATGATCGAGAACGGTGAGCTGCTGGAGTGGGCCCAGTACAACAACCGCTTCTACGGGACGCCGGCGGCGCCGGTCGAAGCCGCTCTCGCCGACGGGGCCGATGTCCTGCTCGAGATCGAGATCCAGGGTGCACGCCAGGTTCGGGAGCGCCGGCCCGATGCCGAGATGTTCTTCGTCGCCCCTCCGTCCATGCACGAGCTGGAGAGGCGGCTTCGGAGAAGGGGAGACACCACCGACGAGGACATCGAGGACCGGCTCCAGATCGCCGAGGCGGAGATCGCCGAGGCGCCCTCGTTGTTCGATCACATCGTGGTCAACGAGAGCCTCGATGCCGCGGTCGAAGAGATGGTGGGGCTGATTACGGGTGGCTGATCGGGTAACCTGATCGTTCCCGCCCTTCAAAGGACCCCATGAAGATCGAAAACGTCATCGACCAGATCGGCAACCGGTTCGCGACAGTGGTCGTCGCGGCCCGCCGCGCCCGTCAGATCAACGGGTACTTCCATCAACTCGGCGTCGGGTTCGGTGAGTTCGTGCCGCCGCAGGTGCATACCCTGTCCCGCAAGCCGCTCACCATCGCCATGGAGGAGATCGCCGAGGGCAAAGTGTCCGTCGACACCGTCGAGGACTGATGCTCCGGGGACGTCACGTCCTTCTCTGTGTGACCGGGGGCGTGGCCGCCTACAAGTCCGCCTATCTGGCCCGCCGACTGGTCGAAGCGGGTGCCGAGGTACGGGTGGCCTTGACCGAGTCCGCTCTCGAGTTCATCGGTGCTCAGACCTTCGCCGCGATCACCGGTGAGAACCCGTTCACCTCCTTGTTCGGCGCCACCACCGTCTCGCCACACACCGAACTCGGAGGCTGGGCCGATCTCCTCATTGTCGCCCCAGCCACCGCATCGACCATCGGCAAGGTGGCGAATGGGATCTCCTCTGACTTGGTGAGCGCAACCTTGCTCGCCACCAGGGCGCCGGTGCTCCTCGCCCCGGCCATGCACACCGAGATGTGGGAGCACCCGGCGACCAGACGGAACATGAAGATCATCGAGGGCTTCGGGTATCACGTGGTGGGCCCCAACGAGGGCGACCTGGCCGGCGGCGACGCCGGCGTGGGGAGGGTTGCCGAGCCCGAGGAGATCGTCGAGGCGGCCAACACGATCCTGGGTGGGGAAGGCAGAGGACGACAGGTCCTGGTCACAGCCGGTGGGACTCGTGAGCCGATCGACCCGGTGCGTTTTCTCGGCAACCGGTCGTCGGGGAAGATGGGCCATGCCATCGCGGACGAGGCGGTCCGGCGCGGCTACGACGTGACCCTGGTCACCACTGCCGACCTCGGGGTGCATCCCGCGGTCAAGGTGGTGCGAGTCGAAACGGCCGATGAGATGCTCGAGGCGGTGTCCGGTACCCAGCCCGACATCGCGGTCATGGCGGCAGCGGTGGCCGATTTCAAGCCGGCGACCACCTTTGGGTCGAAGATAGCCCGCGCCGACGGCCTCCCCTCGATCGATCTCGCCAACACGCCCGACATCCTCGCTTCCGTGGTCTCCCGTCTCCCGAGGCCGTTCACGGTTGGATTCGCCGCCGAAACCGGTGGCGTGGACAGGGCGATCGAGAAGGCAAGGAGCAAGGACGTGGACCTTCTGGTCTACAACGACGTCACCGAGCCTGGCTCCGGATTCGGCACCGACACCAATCGGGTCGTCATCATCGATCGGGAAGGTCATACCGAGGAACTCCCGCTGCTGCCGAAGCCCGAGGTTGCGGCGAGGTTGATGGACCGGGTGGCCGCCGCCACTCTCGAACAGAGTTAACCTCGCACCGAGATGAAGCGCTGGTACTTCACGTCCGAGTCCGTCACCGAGGGACACCCCGACAAGGTGGCAGATGCGATCTCCGACACCGTGCTCGACGCCTCCCTCCGCATCGACGCGCATGCCCGAGTCGCCTGTGAGACCTTTGTCACCACCGGACTGGCGATAGTGGGTGGCGAGATCTCCGAGGGGGCCAAGCCTGACATCGAAGCCATCGTCCGGGAAACTGCCCTTCGAATCGGGTACGACGGGTTCGACCCCGGGTTCTCGGCCAACGACCTGGAGATCCAGGACCGCGTCCAATTGCAGAGCGCCGACATAGCGGCCGGGGTCACCCGGAATCATGGCGCCGGGGACCAGGGTCTCATGTTTGGCTTCGCCGTCGACGAGACGGAGGAGCTCATGCCTCTCCCGATCCAGCTGGCGCACCGGATGGCAGAGAGGCTGTCGGAGGTGCGCAGGTCAGGGAAGCTCGACTACCTCAGGCCCGACGGGAAGACCCAGGTCATGGTCCGCTATGAGGGAATTCGGCCCGTGGCCGTGGAAAAGGTCTTGATCTCGGCCCATCATGCCCCGGAACGGGAACAGGACGGGATGAGACAGGAGGTCTTCGACGCGGTGGTCGCCGAGGTGATCCCCGAGGAGATGTTCGACCCCGCCATGGAGTTCTACTTCA
>JBFYOJ010000308.1:0-24530 GCA_041303885.1 Acidimicrobiia bacterium
GACGCCGGCAGCGGGATCCGCATCCTCGGCACCGAGGCTGACGGGGTAGAACAGGTCGACGTCCTCATCACCCACCTCCACATGGATCACATCCAGGGACTCCCTTTCTTCGCTCCGCTCCACGATCCCGAGATCCGCGTCGACGTATGGGGCCCGGTCTCGCACCGCCAAACCCTCCAGGAACGGCTCAATCGCTATCTGTCACCCCCACTGTTCCCGGTGCGGGTGCGTGACCTCCCCAATGTGGCCTTCCACGACGTGTCCCCCGGTATGTTCGAGATCGACAGTGTCCAGGTCACCGCCGACCTGGTGTGCCACCCCGGCGTCACCCTCGGCTACCGGCTGGAGGAGGAGGGAAAGGCTCTCACCTACCTCCCCGATCACGAGCCTGCGCTGGGGGCCCACGACTTTCCCCACGATCCCGAGTGGACCTCTGGGCACGACCTGGCCGAGGGAGCCGACGTCCTCATCCACGATTCCCAGTACACCGACGAGGAGTACGCCGAGCGGGTTGGCTGGGGCCACAGCTCGCATACCCATCTTCTCGGGTTTGCTCACATGACCGGCGTGAAGGCTCTGACGACCTTCCATCACGATCCGGCGCACAGTGATGAGAAGTTGGACGAGATCCATGAATGGCTGAGGGAGCGCTCCGACGGTCTGGAGATCATTCCCGGGACTCCGGGAATGATCATCGGGCTCTGAGGCCGATGTACGTCTACGTCTGGGAGTACCTGTTGGATCCTGAACGGTCGGACGCATTCGAACGGCTCTACGGGCCGGAGGGAGCCTGGGTCGAGCTCTTCCGGCGGTCGCCGCGATATCTCGGCACGGACTTCTATCAGGATCGGGACAACCCGGAGCGGTTCATCACCATCGACCGCTGGAGGTCCGAGGGAGACTGGCAGGCATGGCGTGAAACGGTCGGCGCAAAGTTCGAGGCACTGGACCGCCAGGGTGATGAGCTGACCGTGAGTGAACGCGCGGTCGGTCGCTTCGACAGGGTCGCGAACAGCTGATCTCAGTGGTGCCGGTCTTCTGCGGCCGCAGCGATCTTCTGTGCCATGCGCCCGAAGATCAGATGGTGGAAGGGCAGCATCACGAACCAGTAGGCACGGCCGGCGAGACCGCGCGGCCGGAAATAGGCGGTCTGGGCAAGGATGGTCCCCGCCCGCCCCTCTTCGATGCGCCATTCGAGCCAGGCCTCGCCGGGGAGCCGCATCTCGGCTGAGAGCTGAAGGTGTTGTCCAGGCGTCACAGCCGAGACCCTCCAGAAGTCGACGGTGTCGTGGAGCCTGAGCTGCTGCGGGTCCCGCCGTCCGCGGCGGAGGCCGACTCCGCCGACCAGGATGTCGAGCAGCCCCCGCACCCTCCAGGCCCAGTCCAACGTGTAGTAGCCGACCTGGCCACCGATGCGGCTGAACGCCCAATACAGGTCATCCGCGTGCGCCCGGGTGGGGACGTTCTGGCGGTCGACGAGCAAGGTCCCCCCTGACCACTCCGGGTCCCACGAGAAGGGAAGGGCCGGGCTGGTCGAGGCGTCAGACCAGCGACTAGGCATGTCAAACCTCTCCTCCCTGCCGAGTGCCCGTTCGATTGCCTGGCGGAGCGGTGTCGGATTGATTCCGAATCGGTCCGCGCTCGGATCGCTGACGATCACCTCGTTGACCAGGGAGTCGACCAAGGGTCTTGCCACGCCCACCGGGACGGGGGTTACCAACCCGACCCACAACGAGGAGAGGCGTGGGCTGAGCATGGGCACCGGGACGATGATCCGCTTCCGCAACCCGGCAACGTCCGCATACACCTGCATCATGTCCCGGTAGGAGACGACGTCTGGCCCGCCGATCTCGTATACATGGCTTCCAGGAGCGTCGTCCAAGGCCGCGACCAGGTAGTCGAGTACGTCCTCGATGGAAATCGGCTGACATCTGGTCTCAACCCACCGGGGGGTGACCATCACCGGGAGCACCTCGGTCAGATAGCGGAGCATCTCGAATGAGACCGATCCGGCACCGATCACGACCGCCGCACGCAATTCGGTCACCGGGGTGTCGCCGGAGGCGAGGACGCGTCCCGCCTGCTGACGGCTGGCGAGATGACGAGAGAGGTCCTTGCCATGACCGAGCCCACCGAGGTAGATGATCCGATTCAGATCATTGGCTTCGGCTCCGACCGCGAAGTTCTTCGCAGCCTCACTCTCGGCGCGGGCGAAGTCGGCCTCGTCACCCATCGAGTGGATCAGGTAGTAGGCGGTTTGGCAATCGGCCAAGGCCTGCTTCACCTCCTCGGCGTCGAAGACGTCACATCGGCGCACTTCGACACGATCCCGCCAGATCCGGTCCTCGAGCTTCCCTGGGGTGCGGGCTACGCATACCACTTGGTGGCCGGCGTCGAGCAATCGGGGGATCAGCCGGCCCCCGATGTATCCGGTGGCTCCGCCGACGGCGATCTTCATCTGCAGAATCGTATGAACCGGGCTTGGCTAACCGAACAGGGCGTGGAACCTGTCGAGTCTGAACATGGCGATGTCGTGCTCGGTGTGGCCGCTCTGGGCGAGGTCGGCGAGGATCTCACCCACCACAGCGGCGAACTTGAACCCGTGACCGGAGAAACCGGCAGCGAAGGCGATCTGGGGATGCTCGGGGAGGACGTCGATCAGGAAGTGCTCATCGGGCGTATTGGTGAACATGCAGGTCTTCAGGGCCATGGTCGGCCCGTTGGCGTCGGGAAAGTAACGGGAGACGGCGGCGCGAAGCACCTCCTCATCCCGGTCGTAGGCCATGCGGTCGATGGTCTCGGGTGTGGTGGCCTCCTCGAGATGGTGATATAGGCCGATCTTGAACCCGGGAACCCCGAACACCGGGAACCCGTAGTAGCGGCCTTCATCCACCGCCAGGTTGAACACGGGGAAACTGTCCGTGCCGAACAACTCGGGACGGAGCGGCTGAAACCAGCCGAGGACCTGCCGCTCCGGAGTGGCGAGATCCCCGATCTGGGGGAGAAAGGCCCCGGCCCAGGCCCCGCAGGTCACGATCAGGCTTGCTGCCTCGTACTCACCCCGAGAAGTCACAACCCGCACCGCGCCACCGGGGGTCGTGTCCCAGCCCAGCACCGCCTCTCGTGTCCGCACCATGGCGCCTCGGGCCACGGCGCCTTGGACGTGGGCGACGATGCATCGTTCGGACAGGACGAACCCGCCCTCCGGCTGGAACAGTCCCATGTGCCCCTCGGGGAGCCGATAGCCCGGGAATCGAGTGCTCAGGGAGGCCGAGTCGAGCACCTCGTGGTCGAGGCCGTGGATAAGGCAAGATTCGAGGGACCCTCGAAAGACATCGCCTCCGGGAGGTCCGGCATCGACCGAGCCGGTCACATGAACGAGTGTCTCTCCGGCCTCGACCTCCAGATCCAGCCACAGATCGCGGGCACGGCGCATGAGGGGCACATATGACGCATGCTCGTAGTAGGCGAGCCGGAAGATGCGGTTGACCCCGTGCGATGACCCCTGCTCATGGGGGATGTCGAACTGTTCGAGGCCGAGAACCCGCAGCCCGCGTCTGGCGAGGTGGTAGACGGTGGCACTGCCCATGCCGCCAACCCCGATGACGATCACGTCGTAGAGATTGGGGACAGACAGAAACCCTCCACTGTCGAGGCGGCGGGATGCTACCGGGGCATGTCAGGTCGTCCGGGCTTCCACCTTCCAACTCAGCTCGCTGGCGATTTCGGTTGCCCAGTACGTGACCTGGGCCATGTCCCTCCAGTCGCCGGCATGCTCCTTGGCCATGGCCGAGGCCGGGAACCAGTCGGCATCGGCGGGAAGCCTCCCCCCGAAGGTGTGGTGGCCTCGCGCGTCGATCTGTTCCATAAGCTTCCGCAACATGTCCACCGGGGGAAGGTCGCCGACCTTGGCCGAGTCGTCGAGCGGCCCGCTGCTGAACAGCCAAACCGGTTTCGTCTTGAGAATCGCCGCATTCTTCTTGACCAGGTGCCGGGCATCCTTGTGCCAGCGCTTGGCGTAGAGAGCCCCACCGACGATCACTGCGTCATATCCGGCCACATCCTTGATGGCCCCGGCCGCGCGCATCTCGGCTTCCAGGCCTTGTTGTCTGAGGGTTTCCACGATCGTCTCTGCGATCCCCGTGGTGCCTCCCATTCGCGAGCCATGTGCCACCAGAACTCGCATGTCGCACCTCCACTTCCCGAACGCGTACAAACACAGTGTCCACCGCGGAGTGGCGTGGCGGCCAGGGCACATCGACCCGGTTTTCCCCGACGATTGGCCTATCCGCGAGCGGCGTGCCGCGTGGAGCGGTGGAGCGATTCCGATCTAGCCAGGGAGAGGGAACGGCTCCGGATGCAGCTCATAGCGGCTGCGGAGGTGGAACCGGGCCTGAATGGCGAACACGCCCGGGTCCTCTGAGGGCGTGACGTGGCTCCTGGCCCCCGACCTCTCCCGGTCGATGTAGTCGGACACGTCCTCGTGCCAGCGAAAGCTGAGATGGCCACAGGTCTCACAGACGACCCGCTCCAACCCTGCAGCGATGGTGCTCATGGTTGCGCGGTGAGGACAGGTTCTCGACAGTGGCCGGGCACGTCTGACACCGACGGCGGGTTGGATGCCTCCCATGGCTCTCTCCTCCTTGGCCCAATGATTACAGACCTCCCGTCCCAGCGACCATGGGTCAAGAGACCCAAGGCTGTGCACAAGTGATCTCCGGGTTATCCAACTTCGTGGTCTAGCGTCCGGTCCCGGATGGGCGGATCGTTTCGGTTGATGACAGCGAATCTCCTCAACGGCAAGGCTGACCCCGGCCATGTCGCCGAGATCCTGGACCGGCATCGACCGGACTTGTGCGTGATCCAGGAAATGGGTCACGACATAGTCCCCGTGATCGCGGACCGCTATCCGCACCATGATCTCAAGCCGGCGTCCAACCACGAGGGTCGAGGAGTGGCCAGCCGACTCGACGCCGAGTTGGGCTCGGCGCCCCTTCCCTGGCGCTGGGTCGCCTGGGCGAGAGTGACGATCGAAGGCCGACCGGTGGTCGTCGCCACCACCCATATCCGGAATCCCATCGCCTTTCCCTGGTGGACATCGGTGAGGCTGCGGGGCGAGCAACTGGACGGTTTGTTCGCCTGGGCCGATGCCAGGAACACAGGCGACGCCATCATCCTCGCCGGTGACATGAACGCCTCCCCGGCGTGGCCGCTTTACAGGCGTCTCTCGGGGCGCTGGACCGACCTCTTACTCGAACTGGCGAAATCCTCGGGAACGAAACCGTCTCCGACCTGGGGATGGCGGCCGGGATGGCCCCGGCTGCTGCGAATCGACCACGTCTTCGGCAAGGGTGCCCGGGCTGTGACAACCAGTGTCGAGCCGGTCCGGGGCTCGGACCATGCCGCTTTGCTGGTCGACGTCGAGTTGCTTTGAAGCGAGGTCAGTGGCGCAACAAGTCGGCGTACGAGCTCAACGCTCTCGCGAATCGGTCCACACCCGGGCCGCCCCCGGCAACGAGGCAATCGAGGAGAATCGCCATCGCCTCGTCGGAACGACCTGCGCTGTGCAACGTGAGCGCCATGAACGCGAGCGGCGCAAGGTCCCCTTCGTACTCGCCCGCAGCGATGCCGAGGACCTCCAACGCCTCGTCGAGCCGACCGACATTGCGCAGGGTTGACCCGTAGCCAACCAGGAAGTCGTGCCTCTCCTCGTCCGGCACCCCCAACCGCCAGGCCCGGTCGTAGTAGGCAACGGCCTCATCTTCGTAGTCGTTGCTGTCACAGGCGTAGGCCGCGGTCATCTGTGCAATGACGTCGGTTGGGTCGGCGTCGGCATTGCGGCGTGCTTCGACCAGCTCAGTTTCGCTCATGGCCCCGAGGCTATCCGCAGCGGATTCTGTCTCAGCCACACCGTACCTTCGGAGAGACTGGACGGGGAGGATGGATATGGGGAGAACTCGGCGCAGATGCGATATGAGACGGCGGCCCGATGCCGGGCAACCGGGAAATGCTCGTTTCGCAGCACCGTTGCGGCACGGGTATTCGTCACAAGTTGCGAAGACTGGAACTTCGATCATGTGAGGGTGAACCGGTGCTTGCACTGCGATTGGTACCACCTCACCGGTGAGCAGACGGGGTGATGCAGCGCAGGATGGGGTCTCCTGACCTTCCTGGGTCAATCGCTCGAGGTGGTCTATCTCCCTCGGGGTGACTAGTTAGAGCGGCTCCCGCAGAGTTGGCCCTTTTCGAGGCCCCCGAGCACCTGCAGACTGACATCGGGTCGAACCAGGGAGGCTCGGGAAGAAATGGACGTATTGCGCCGCATCCGCCGGCAAGACCGCTGCGCGCATACCGTCACGGTCGCCGTTCAGAGCTCTGGAATAGAGCGGGTGGTCTGTGAGGCGTGCGGGCACGTCAGCGTCCACTTCATCGCCAGTCTGAGCGGAGCGGTCGACCGGGATCGCTTCGCCAGGGCAATCGAGCGGGAAGGCAAACACGTGCGCCCCGAAGACGAGCACGAGGACGAGCCACTTGTCCAGGTGTTCGCTGATGCTCCCGCCCAAGAGACAACGGCAAGGTCCCGGTCCGCGTCCTGGTGGCTCGAGGACGAGGCACAGGGCTAGGTCAGGGCCGTCTCCAGGACGTCGCCGGCGGTGTCGGCGACTATGAAGGTCATCTCGGCGCGGACCTTCTCAGGCACGTCGTCCAGGTCGGCTTCGTTGCGTCGAGGCACGATGACTTCCTTCAAGCCGGCCCGGTGGGCGGCGAGGATCTTCTGCTTCACCCCTCCGATGGGCAGTACCTTTCCCTGGAGTGTGATCTCCCCGGTCATGCCCACGGTCGCCTTCACCTTTCGGTCGGTGAGCAGGGATACCAGTGCGGTGAGCATGGCAACACCCGCCGACGGCCCGTCTTTGGGTATGGCGCCTGCCGGGACGTGGACGTGGAACTTCCTCTTCAACGCCGCCGGGTCGATGCCGAGCTCGTCGGCATGGGCCTCGACATAGGAGAGGGCGATACGGGCAGATTCCTTCATCACATCACCGAGTTGACCGGTGAGGGTGAGCCCGGGCTCGCCGTCCATGGCGGTGGCTTCGATGAAAAGGACATCACCGCCGGACCCGGTGACCGCCAACCCGGTGGCCACCCCAGGGACATCGGTCCGGTCCGTGGCCTCGTCTTTCCATACCTTTGGCTTGCCCAGATACTCCTTCACCTCAGGCTCGTCCACGAGGACCGTGATCGAGCCGGTGCCTCGCGCAACCTCAGTCGCCACCTTGCGGGCCAGCTTGCCCAACTGGCGCTCGAGGCCCCTCACCCCGGCCTCCCGTGTGTACCGGTCGACGATTGCGGCAAGAGCCGACTCGGTGACATCCAGTTCCTCCGGTTCCAGACCGGCGGCGCGGAGCTGACGAGGCAGGAGATGATCGCGCGCGATCTCCACCTTCTCGGTATCGGTGTACCCGTCGATGGTGATGACCTCGGTCCGGTCGAGCAGTGGGCCGGGGATCGTCTCGATGAGGTTGGCGGTGCCGATGAACAGGACGTCGGACAAATCGAGGTCGACCTCGAGGTAATGGTCGCGGAACGTGTGGTTCTGAGCCGGGTCGAGGACTTCGAGCAGGGCTGAGGATGGGTCGCCCCGCCAGTCGGCCCCGACCTTGTCCATCTCATCGAGCAGGAACACCGGGTTCATCGTCCCTGCCTCGGTGAGGGCGCGCGCCACCCTTCCGGGTCGCGCCCCGACATAGGTCCTGCGATGACCGCGGATCTCCGCTTCGTCCCTGATCCCACCAAGGCTGACTCTCACGAATTTGCGCCCCAGGGCACGGGCGACCGACTCACCCAGGGAGGTCTTGCCCACCCCGGGTGGGCCGACGAGGAGAAGGATGGTGCCGGTGTGCCGGTCACTCTCCTCGGAGAGACCTCGCTCGACGCGCAGTTTGCGCACCGCCAGATGCTCGACGATGCGCTCTTTGACGTCCTGGAGACCGGTGTGATCGGCGTCGAGCACGGTCCATGCCTCGTCGAGGTCGAGGCGATCCTCGGATCGCTCTCCCCAGGGAAGGTCGAACATCGTGTCGAGCCAGGTGCGGATCCAGGAGTGCTCGGGTGACTGCTCGCTCATCCGCTCGAGACGGTCGATCTCACGGGTGACGGCCTCTGTCACTTTCTCTGGCAGCGCGCGCTCGGCCAGCTTGGCCCGGTAGTCGGAGGCGATGTCTCCTTCCTCACCGAGCTCCTTGCGGATGGCATCGAGTTGCTGGCGGAGGATGTAGTCCTTTTGCCCCTTCTCGATCCGCTCTGCAGCTTCGTCGCGCACCTTGCGTCGCAGCTCGAGGTCGGCGAGCAACTCCCGCATCCAGTCGAGGAGCATGCCGAGTCGCTGACGTATGTCGAGCGCCTCCAGCAGCTCCACCTTCTGCTCCAGGCTCAGGTCGGGGGAGTACACAGCCAGATCGGCGAGCCGGGACGGGTTGTCCATGTCGAGGAGACGCTCGGCCACACCGGCCATCCCTCGGTTCTCGAGGACGGCGCTGACCACAGCCCGATACTCGGCGATCAGATCGTCGAGCTCCTCGTCGATGATGTCCACCTCGGGATAGGAGTGCACGTCGACCCAGAGTGCTCCTGTCTCATCCACTGATCCGGCCCCGACCCTGGCCCGGGCCACCCCGGATACCACGACGGTGCCCTCATCGCTCTGCTGGATGTCGGCGATCGTCCCCACCGCGGCGTATCGGCCATCGAGACGGGGAACGAGGAGTAGTCGATCACCGCTCTTGGCCGCCGCGGCGAGAGCGGTCTTGCCCTCCCTGGTCTCGATGCGCACCGTGACCACCATGTGGGGGAAGACGACACCGTTGTGGAGGGGGAGGACGGGAAGTGTGAGTTGGGCGGTTTCTGGCATTCGCTTGTGATCCCTCGTATGGATGGGTGAGACCGGTGTAACCCGCCCCGACGCCACGCTATTCCGGATATGAGCCGCCAACACTCAGGTTTGCTGCGCAGCATCGGGGCGGGCTGATTCCGTTACTCAGATGCGGCGCGGGCGGCGGCGACGAGGCGCTCCAACCGGGTGTGGTGTGCTCCTCTCCAGAAGATCCGGTCACACGATTGGCAGACACGGAACTCGTCGACACTCCGACTGGTACCCGGGGGCACCCGATCCATGATCTCTTCCCTGGCCACGGCCTTCAGCAGGCCATTGCAGGCCATGCATCTGTTGAAGGGGGCGAACTGTCCCACCGGCCGGAAACGCCTGCACACCTCGATCAGCTGCTGCTCGGACTCGGTCGACCGCAGGTAGTAGCCGTGGATTAGATCTCGGTGTTTCAGCAACCCGACATCCCTGGTGAGGAGGATGCGCTCCTCATCGATCGAGACGCGGACCAGGTCGCGGTCGGCCCACCCGGGGTGGTAGAGGGTGTCGAGACCGAGGAGCCGGAGGAAGCGTGCCAACCGACCCAGATGGTCGTCGGCAACGAACCGCACGACTGAAACCGGCAGGGGCAGCACCTTCGAGATGGATGGGTCGATCGACCCGCCAGGCGGGTAGACGTCGATCGAGTCCCCGTCGCTCACCTGATGGCCGAAGTCGACGGAGATGCCGCTGGCCAGGATGAGGCCGACCTCGATGTGGGGAACCCCACATGCCTCGATCATGTCTTTGATACTCCCCGGAACCTCGAAGCTGGGCTCGACGACACCGCCGACAACACCGCTGGAAAGGAAGAACTCGAGATCTTCGTGGAATCTGATGGTGGCCTTCATCGTGATGACGTCCCCTGCGGGAGGGGGTCAACGTAACGGGTCTGGGAGAAAGGGCCGAACGACTCTGGCCGGGCCCCGGCGGATCCCTCAACCCTGGCTTGGAAAGAGGAGCGACATGTACACCCTCGAAACTGCAGCCAGGGCCGTCACCGAGATTGGCATCGAACTCGCGTCGGAGCTCTTCGATCTCGACGACGTGTTCAGAGGCATGAACGTGGAGTTGGAGCACGGCACCAGGTACCCGGATCTGGATGTCACCGGAGACGACCCGGTGATCAGCGCCAAGATCGCCCTCGCCCATCTCCGTGAGTTCCCGGATTACTACGACCGACTGGCAGTGATGGAACGGGAAGGCGAGGCGGCCTGGGCGCTGGCGTCGAATATCGATCTCGGTGTCGTCTGAGCCATGTGACCCCGGGGGACCATCTGTCTGCGCGCCCTAGCCTGAGAAGATGCTGATCGGCCTGATCGCCAACCCGGTCTCCTCGAAGGACATCCGGCGACTCACCGGCCTTGCCCGAGTGGTCGATTCGGAGGAGAAAGCGAATCTGATCGCGCGGCTCCTGGTCGGGTTGGGATCGGCATCCGGCGTGACCGTCCTGGCTCTCGACGATCGAGCCGGGTTGGTGCAGCGCGGCATCTCCATGGCGGGCGCGTCGTCTCCGCCGGTCGAGTTCCTCCCCATCAAGGCTCGAGGCGCTGAGACGGACACCCGGGAGGCGGCGTCGCAACTGGCGGAGCGGGAGGCGGACGCTCTGGTCACCGTAGGTGGCGACGGGACTGTCCGCGCGGCAGTCGAGGGCTGGCCAGAGGCACCACTCGTGCCGTTGGCCGCCGGGACAAACAACGCCTTTGCCCTCACGCTCGAGCCGACAGTCACCGGGCTATCCATCGTGACCGCGCTGGCGAGGGGCGACACGTCGGTCTTCGTCCCGACTACGGCCCTCCAGGTCGAGACCGACGCCGGTGTGGCAGCCGCGGTGATCGACGTCGTCTCGGTCCGTGGCCGTTGGATCGGGTCAGGGGCCCTCTGGGAACCGGATCTGCTGATCGAGGCCGTGGTGACGTCCGCCCGCCCTACCGCGGTGGGTATCGCCTCGGTCAGCGCCGGACTGGGCCCGCTCGAACCGGGACACGCCCGCTGGATCAGATTCGGTGGTGACCGGACGGTGAGGGCGGTGTTCGGCCCCGGTCTCGTTCTGGACGTTCCGGTGGTCGAGCACTCCGACCACGCCATCGGATCCCAGGTGACTCTCGACGTGGAGGGGGGCATCGTCGCCCTCGACGGAGAACGCCGAATCATGGCCGCGGACGCGATCGTTAGTGTTGTCACCGGCCCGAGGGTCCTCGACCCCGATCGGTCTTTGCTGGCAAAGGGTCCTTCGCCCCTAGCTCAGCCCTCGTCCCGGCAGTAGAGGACAACCAGGCCGGAGAAGGCACGCGCCGACTCTCCGCATCGGCGCGCCACGCAACCAGCAGGAGGTGCTGATGAACATTCCCAACGAGCACCTGGTCGACATGTACGAGACCATGGTCAAGATTCGACGCTTCGAGGAGCGGATCCGGGAGATCTACCTCAATGACAAACTGCCTGCCTTCGACATTGCCGCCGGTCTGATCCCGGGCGAGATGCACCTCGCCGCCGGACAGGAGCCGGTGGCGGCCGGGGTGAGGCCACACTTGAAAGCCGGGGACGCAATCACCGCTACCCACCGGCCCCACCACATCGCGATCGCACAGGGTGTCGACCTCCGGAGGATGGCAGCCGAGATCTTTGGGAGGAGCACCGGGCTGGGTAAGGGAAAGGGTGGCCACATGCACCTCTTCTCCGTCGAGCCCAATTTCGGGTGCTCCGGGATCATCGCGGAGGGCATGCCGGTCGCTGTTGGGGCGGGACTCGCCTTCAAGCGGCGGGGCACCGACAACGTGGCTCTCTCCTTCTTCGGGGAGGGTGCTGCCAATCAGGGAGCATTCCACGAGTCTCTCAACCTAGCCGCGATCTGGAAGGCCCCGGTTGTCTTCATTTGTGAGGACAATTCCTATGCCATCTCGGTCCCGAAGAGCCTGGCCACAGCCATCCCGGACAACAGCGACAGGGCGGCCGCATACGGGATCCCGGGGGTGCTGGTGGCCACCAACGACCCGATCGCCGTCTATGAGGTCGCCGGTGAGGCGATCGCACGGGCCCGCAGCGGAGGCGGCCCGAGTCTGATCGAAGTGAAGACCGATCGTCTCTGGGGTCATTTCGAGGGCGATGCAGACGCATACCGGACGGACGAGTTCAAGAACGCGATGTTCGAGCGCGATGCCGTCGTCATGTTCGGTCAGAGATTGGTCTCCGAGGGCGTTCTGAAGGGCGCCGATCTGGAGACGATCAGGGACCGCATGTACGGCGAGGTCGAGGAGGCTCTCACCTTTGCCCAGGACAGCCCGTATCCCGAGCCCGAAGACGCCCTCGCCGACGTCTTCGCCTGAACGAGGAGGTCAGATGACTATTACAACCGATCGCAAGCTCACCACACAGAAGGCGATTGCCGAGGCCATCGGCCTGGAGATGGAGACCGACGACCGGGTGCTGGTGATGGGCGAGGACATCGGTGTTTACGGTGGCATCTTTGGTGCCACCGAGGGTCTGCTCGCCCGTTTCGGCCCCGACCGGGTGATCGACACCCCGATCTCGGAAACCGGGTTCATCGGAGCCGCCGTCGGCGCGGCCATCAACGGTCTGCGGCCCATTGCCGAGTTGATGTTCGTGGACTTCTTCGGCGTATGCATGGATCAGATCTACAACAACATGGCGAAGATCCACTACTTCAGCGGGGGCAACGTGAAGGTGCCGATGGTGCTGATGATGGCCGTGGGCGGCGGCTACTCCGACGCTGGCCAGCACTCCCAGACACTGTGGGGGACCTTTGCCCACCTCCCCGGAATGAAAGTGGTGGTGCCGTCGAATCCCTATGACGCCAAGGGCCTGATGACCGCGGCGATTCGGGATGACAACCCGGTCCTTTACATGTTCCACAAAGGGGTGTTGGGCCTGGGCTGGATGGTCAACAACCCGAGGGCGACCGGACCGGTCCCGGCCGAGGCCTACGAGGTCCCGATCGGGAAAGCCGCCATCGCCCGGGAAGGAGAGGATCTGACCGTCGTGACGGTCGGGCTCTCGGTGCACAAGACACTCGACGCCGCCGAGACGCTCGAAGAGAAGGGGATCTCCGCGGAGGTGATCGACCTGCGGTCGCTGGTCCCGCTCGATCGCGACACGATCGCGGAGAGCGTGGCGAAGACCCATCGGCTGATGGTGGTCGACGAGGACTACCAGAGCTTCGGGATGACCGGCGAGGTGATCACCACGGTGGTCGAGCGCTCGTTCGACTACCTGGATGCGCCGCCGGTGCGGGTGGCGACGCCCGACACCCCTATCCCTTACAGCCGGCCCCTAGAGCAATTCGCCCTGCCTTCGGCCGAGCGGATCGTGGAAGCCGCGGAGCAGCTGGTCTCGGCCTGAACCGATGGCCACCGATGTACTGATGCCCGTCCTCACCGAGCCCGGTGAGGACGGGGTCGTCACCGCGTGGCTGGTCGACGAAGGAGGGCGGTGTGAAGCCGGCCAACTGATCGCCGAGATCCAGGTGGAGAAGGTGGCCGAACAGGTCTACGCACCGGTGGCAGGGGCGGTCGTGGGTTTGGTGCCCATCAATGCACCTGTGCCCCAGGGTGAGCTGATCTGTCGGGTGGTCGCCGTCGAGGAGGTGGATCTCGGCCGTGAGGCGCCCGAGGCCGTGGTGGTGACAACCCGCACGGCGCCGGCGACCAGCCCCCCGGTTTCACCTGCGGCGCGACGAGTCGCCCGTGAATTGGGTGTCGACCTTTCCCGGCTGGCGGGCACAGGCCAAGGTGGACGGATCACCGAGAGCGACGTGCGTGCTGCTGCCACAGGCGGGCCGTCTGCGGCCGGAGGGATGACCGGTCTCCGCGCGGTCATCGCCCGCAACATGAGACGGGGCCATCTCGAGACCGCTCCCGTGACCCTGACCAGCGAGGTGGAGCTGGGCTCCCGAGTGCCAGAGCACATGACCGCGTCGGTGATAAGAGCAGTTGCGCTGGCGCTGCAAGACCACCCTGCACTGAACGGCACCCGTGACGGAGACCGGTTCATCCCTGCTTCGGCCACCGATATCTCGTTGGCCGTGCAGACCGATGACGGTCTGGTCTCCCCGGTGGTCAGGAACGCTGGCGATCGCAGCGTGGAGCAAATTCACCAGGAGATACTTGTACTGGCGGAGCGGGCCCGTAGGCGCGAGCTGGACATGACCGACTACGAGGGTGCGACCTTCACCGTGACCAATCTCGGCAGTTATGGCGTCGACGGCTTCACCCCCATCATCAACCTTCCCCAGGTCGCCGTGCTCGGCGTCGGGGCGGTGCGTCGGGTGCCGGTGCTATCCGACCAGGGCACCGTCATCGAGGGTTCACGGGTGGTGTTGTCGCTGACTTTCGATCACGCCTTCATCGATGGTGCGCCGGCAGCGGAATTCCTGCGGAGTGTGGGAGCTCTGCTCGGATCCGGCGGCTGATTGTCGACAGGAGCATGACGTCCGCCCTTGCGGGGGCCGATCACGCCGGTGGTCGGCCGAAGGTGATTGCCGAGACGAGGCCGTCGGGGGCACGTTGGACGAGCTCAGCGTCCGGTTCGCTCCCGAGCGCGTCGTTGACTATCGAGAAGGCGAGACGGAGGGCGGTCCAGAAGGTCATGGCCAATAGTCGACCGTCGTCGAAACCGATCTCCCTGAGCCGGGCGATGTGAGAGCGAGTAGTCGAGTTCGGGTCGGTCGCGAGCAGTCGACCCCATTCCACCAGGACTGCCTCGTCGTCTGGAAGGGTCTCGGAGCCCCCCTGGCTGACCACATCGATGGCCGTGGCGGGATCGGTCAACTCGGCGAGTCGGGTTCCCCAAGCCAAGGAGCAGTAGGAGTCGCCGAGCGCCGAGGCCGCGGAGGTCACGAGTAGCGCCCGCTCACGTAATGAGAGATCGCCGGCGACCTTGGCCTCGTCGAGCAGGTCGAACAAGCCGTCGCACAGCCCGGGATGCCACGCCCATGATCGGGTGAGGTTCATCACGTAGCCCTCGTCGGCAACGTCCTCCGCATACAGCCGATCCCTCGCCGGGCTCGGCCCGGGCTCGTTCAAGAACATCACGACCTCCCTGTCAGTGACACGAAGCGTATGCCCGCGCTTCTGGCCGGCGACGAGAAGCACACCCAGCGGACCAGACTCTGGGCATGACGAACCTGACTGAACAGCTCTCCGAGCTCGCCGCCGGGCACGGCGCAGCCGGGTTCGGCGTGACGGGCGTCGCCGAGTTCGATCGGGAGCGCATCACCCTCCGATCACACCGCGAGAATGGTCTCTCCGGGCCGCTTCGATTCACCTATGACGATCCGGATGTGGCGACCGATGTGACCAGGTCGGTCCCCTGGGCTCGCTCGTTGGTGGTGGTGAGCTGGGGGTACCTGTCACGAGCGGGGACTCCGGCGGAGCTCGGTGCTGTTGTCGGGCGTTTCGCCACCGGAGACAACTACGAGGGACTGCGGAGGATCACGGACGCCCTTGCCGATCACCTCCGCGCCTCCGGGTACCGCGCGGAGACCCTGATCGACGACAACCGCCTGCTCGACCGGGCCGCGGCGATCAGGGCCGGGTTGGGCTGGTCGGGGAAGAGCACCATGGTCCTGGCCCCGGGGCACGGGCCCTGGATGCTCTTGGGAACCGTCGTGACCGACGCCGCGCTCGGTACGAGCGATTCGATGCAACGGGACTGCGGGACCTGCGTCGCCTGCATCCCGGCATGCCCGACTGCTGCATTGGGGGATTGGGGTCTCGATGCGAGACGCTGTCTCTCCACCTGGCTACAGACGGCCGGGTCGGTACCGCAGTGGATTCGACCCAGAATGGGGCGAAGGGTTTACGGGTGCGACGACTGTCTCACCGCCTGCCCACCCGGCGGCCGCGCCCTGGCTGCTGCAGGCGAGAAACCGTTGCACCTCCCGTTTGCCGAGCTGCTCGCCCTTGACGACGATGCCCTGCTCGACCGATTCCGTTGGTGGTACGTGCCGAGGAGGCAGGGCCGATTCATACGGCGCAACCTGCTGGTCGCCGCCGGTAACGCGGGTGAGCCCGGTGCCCATGGTGCGCTCGAGGCGCATCTGGGGCATCCATCATCGATGATCCGGGGTCATGCCGCCTGGGCTCTGGCCAGGGGTTACGCGGCTCGAGACCTACTCCGTGACGCCTTCGACTCCGAGACAGTCTCCGAGCCGTACGACGAAGTGGTGCTGGCGCTGCTGATGATCGAGCACCCCAAGGCCCACCAGGCGTTGCTGGCAGCCGATGAACGCGCCCACATGGATGAGAGAGTCCGCGGCCTCGCCCTGGTAGGGCCCCATGCCGCGGCTGAAGGTGGAGCCGAGCGTCCTGAGTTCGTCTTCGTCGGAGACGACCCGGACACGGTCAACTGGCCGTCAGGTCCGATGGTCAGGGTCTACGACCCGGACCGGATGATCGAGCGCCTGTGTCGTGAGCGCGCCGGCACATAGTGCTGGCGCATCGGGCGCTACTCCTCCTCGGAGACGGCGGTCTCGGATGCGCTCCCCTCTGCGCCCTGCTCGGAGGCGGCCCACCGCTCCTTGGCGGCGGCGATGCCTTTGTCGATCACCTCACCCAGCTCCTGAGCCGCCTGTTTGGCCGACTCGAGGGCACTCATCCGGCTTTCCCGTGTGGCCTCCCAGGCCGACTTAAAGGCCTCCCCTGTGCGATCCAGGGCCTCTTGCACCTCAGTGACCCATCGCTGGCGAGCCTCGCCTGAGTCTGTCGTCTTGTCTTGACTGTCGTCGGCCATTGCCCTTCTCCGATTCTGTTGTGTGCTGTATGTCTACCACTCATCTCGTCTCCGGTGTCCGGTTCTGCACGAGGGCACGGGTCGCCTTGACCAGCTCGACGACGACCGCGAGGCCGGTGCCGACGATGCCGAGGATGATCACGACTCGGACGATCGGCTCCCAATCGAATTGAGACGCCGAGAAATCGAAGGGAAATACCTGATACATCCGGATGGTGACGATCAAGCTGATGAGATTGAGGACCATCTGGCTCGACGACTTGAACCACGCTGGGTCGTACGCCAGATAGACGCCATTGGCCAGGATCGTGGCGACCAGCGATATGTTGATCAGCGGGATCATGCTCTCGAAGTCCTCGGTGAGGAAGGAGAACCAGCCCCACTCGAGGATGTTGTTGACGACCACGAGCATGATGACGTTGATCACAATCGCGACCATGTAGCCAAAGCGGCGGGCCCCTGCCGTTGGTCGCGGTTTCTCCAGTTGTGCTGTTTCCGTCGACATGGCTAGGCCACCGAGACCCTCTCCTGCGCCTCCTTCTCAGCCGGAGACGCCTCGATCCTGGGGCGAATCGCCAGGTAGCCAAGGGCGCCGAGCAGGAGCACCTGGATCACCCGGATGGTGATTCCCCACATTTCGAAGTTCGGCTCACGCTCCGGGGCCAGGTTGAAGTAGGTGAAGATGATGATCGCCTGGGCAAGTGCGCCCAGCCCCATCAGCAGGCGATTGTCGAAGAAGAGGATCACCAGGGCACCGACCATGAAGGCCGTCCCGGAGATCAACCCGAATACGGTTTGGTCTGTCGGGTCCTCCAACACGGCGAGCACCTGGAAACCGATCAAGAAGTAGATGAGAGATGTGAGCACGGCCAGCGCGGCGGCGAGGTATCTGACGGTCCGTCGTTTCTTCGATGTCTCGGGAACAGCCATTTCTGGTCTCCTACTCGCTATTCACCGCCATCGTCGCCACTCCCTCCCCGGGCGTGCAGGGGCAAAGGTCCATTTCCTGAGTGCCGTGCGGGGAATCAGTTGCGTTGGGTTATGACTCCCGACCCCGAATTGTCGCTCTCGACAGCAGGGGAGCCGATGTACTCGATGGCTCCTGAGCCGGACAGGTCGATGAACAGGTTGTCGGTCACATTGACCACTGCCCGCCCCGAGCCTGAGACGTCGACTCTGCCGTCGACGGCGATCAGGGCTTCCCCGTCGAAGACCCCGGAGCCACTTATCGAGAGGCTGAGCCGGCCGGATACCGCACCATCCACACTCACACTGCCCGAGCCACTGATGTCTGTCGTGAAGTCGGTTGTGTCGACGCCGGTCGCGTCGACGGCGCCGCTCCCCGAGAGGGTCAATCCATCGAGGCTGGCGGCGGTGATCGTGTAGACGATGACCCTGGTCGGCTCGAGGTTCGACTTCGTCCCGAGCTCGAGACGGCCGCCCCTGACCACGGTTTCGAGCTCGGGCATGATGTTGTCTTCGGCTTCGATGGTCAGAGATTCTGTTCCGGTGACCTCGATATCGACCCGCGCGTTACCCGAGAGGTCGATCTCGTTGAAGCCTGACACGTCTCTAGTCTCGGTGATCACGTTGCCCGATCCCTCGATGGTGGCTCCATCGAGACGGATGACGCATGAGGTGGTGACGACAGTGATCATGAGAGCCACGCAGATGAGCAACATACGTCTGATCGTTTCACCTCCTGCTCGCCGCCCAAACCTACATCCCGATGCGGTGATCGTGGGGAACTGAGGTTGTCCCCGAAGTAGGCTCACGGGTTGCGTGGTACAGACACTCGAGTCTGGAAAGCAGGCCATCCGGCGACGAGCGTGGGATGAGGCTTGGACGACCCTCAGCGAAGTGGATCGCGAGGAGACTCTCACCCCTCAGGACCTCGAGCTGCTGGCAGACGCCGCCTGGTGGGCCGGGCACCCCGATGACTCGGTCGACGCGCTGGAACGCGCCTACAACGGCTACGTCGACGCCGGGATGGTGGTCGACGCAGCCAAGGTCGCCGTGTTGCTCGCATATTTCGCCAATCGACGCCTGGCCCATTCCATCGCCTCGGGATGGAGAGCAAGGGCGGAGCGTCTTTTGCAGGGTCAGCCGGAAACACCGGTCCATGCCTTCCTGAGGTTGCTGGAGGTCGTCGAAACCACTGCCACCGGAACACTGGACCGAGTGCTCGAGGTGGCCGACGAGACGATCGACCTTGCCCGCAGGACTGGCAACCATGATGCGGAGACACTGGCGCTGGTTTTCAAGGGCTACTCGATGGTGGCCGGTGGCCAGTGGAAGGAGGGCCTGGCACTCATCGACGAGGCGACCGCCGCCGCATTTTCCGGTGACCTGAGCTTGAGATCGGCCAGTGATGTCTACTGCATAACCATCGCCACCTGCCGCAACCTCGCCGACTTCCAACGAGCCGGCGAGTGGACCGATGAGGCCGACCGATGGATGAGCCGTCATGCCGTGGGCGGGTATCCCGGCGTATGCCAGGTGCACAGAGCCGAGTTGAAACGTCTTCACGGGGATTGGACCGTTGCGGAGGAGCAAGCTCGCAGCGCATGCCAGGAGCTCGAGCGATACCACATCCTCGACGGGCTGGGGCCGGCCCATTACGAGGTGGGAGAGGTTCGACTCCATATGGGAGACCTGGAGGGGGCCGAGACGGCCTTTCAGATGGCATTCGAGCGCGGGTGGGAGCCCGAGCCGGGTCTGGCCATGCTCATGCTGGCCCGGGGACAGGCCGACGAGGCAGCCCGGGCGCTGGCGCGGAGCTTGAACGAAGGCCCGGCCGGCAAGAGCGACCATGCCGACCTGCTAACCAGGGCTCGACTGCTCCCGGCCCAGGTGGAGGTGGCGCTGGCCCGCGGCGACGCCGAGACGGCCCGGAGCGCCACCGAGGAACTCGAGTCGCTCGCCTCCGAGTTCGATCGGCCCGCATTCGCCGCCGCCGCTTCGCTCGCACGCGGCGAGACGTCACTCCACGATGGGGATGCCGAGGGCGCCATCCCGGTTCTGGAGAGGGCCTTGAGGCTATGGCTGGAGATCGATTTTCCATACGAGGCAGCACGAACCAGGATGCTGCTGGGCCAGGCCCAACTCATGGCCGGTGACACCGGACGGGCGCGGATGGAGCTGAGTGCGGCCCGTTCGGTCTTTGAGCGACTGGGTGCGGCGCTCGACCTGCGTCGTCTCGATGAGATCGCGTACGAGCTCGACAAGCCTGCCCAGGACCGGAGTCGCGTCACCAAGACGTTCATGTTCACCGACATCGTGAACTCCACCGACATGGTCGCGCTGATGGGAGACTCAGCCTGGGAGGCACTGCTCGGCTGGCACGACCGGGAGTTGCGTGCCGCCTTCGCGTCCCATCGCGGCGTCGAGGTGAACCACACCGGCGATGGGTTCTTCGTCAGCTTCGACCACGTCGCCGACGCCGTCGACGCGGCGGTCGCGATCCAGAGACGTCTCGCCGAGCATCGTCGTGAGCACGGGTTCGCACCCTCCGTGCGCATCGGGTTGCACACCGCCGAAGCCACTGTCGACGGCAATGACTATCGAGGTCAGGGAGTGCATGTGGCTGCCCGGGTCGGGGCGATTGGGAGCGCGGACGAAATCGTGGTCTCCGGGGCGGCCCTAGAGACCACCGACGCGATCCGCTTCCCCGTCTCGGAAGCCAGGTCGGTCGACCTGAAGGGGATCGCGGAACCGGTGCAGATCCACACCATCGACTGGCGGTAGCCAGGCCTCGCGTCGTATAGCCTCATTTCGTGGACCTCGGCGAACTTCACGAGTCACTTCCAGAGCGACTGATCCGCGAGGCGATGGAGGCAGGCCGGTTCGACCATCTTCCGGGAACCGGAGAGCGGCTCCCCGGCGCCGGCCGGCCCGATGACGATTTGTGGTGGGTGCGCGCCTGGATCAGACGGAGCGCCCCTGACGGCGCAGCTCGGAAGGTGACAGGCAAAGAGCCGGTTTAGAAGCTCGCTCTGATCGCGCCTCCCTCATGGAACTGGGCATCACCACCTTCGCCGAGACCTATCCCGACCCGAAGACTCGTGAGCTGATCAGCCATGGAGAACGGCTCGATCAAGTCATCGCCGAAATCGTGCTGGCAGAGCAGGTCGGGTTGGAGGTGTACGGGGTGGGGGAGCACCATCGCCCCGACTTTGCCTCGTCATCCCCCGTGGTGGTGCTTGCCGCCGCAGCAGGGCGTACCAAGAGGATCCGGCTGACCCCGGCAGTGGTGATCCTCTCCTCAGATGACCCGGTCCGGGTATTCCAGGACTACGCCACACTCGACCTGGTGTCCAACGGCCGGGCCGAGCTCTTGGTCGGGCGTGGATCCTTCATCGAGTCGTTCCCCCTCTTCGGCTATTCACTCTCCGACTACGACGCACTCTTCAGCGAGAAGCTCGACCTCCTCCTCGCCATCCGGGCCAGCGAGCAGGTCACCTGGTCCGGGCGGTTCCGCCCTCCCCTCCACGAGCAAGCCATCTACCCCCGCCCCCAGCAGGACCCGTTCCCGATCTGGGTGGGCGTTGGCGGGAGCCCCGAGTCGATCGTACGGGCCGGGAAACGGGGACTTCCGGTTGCATTGGCGATCATCGGGGGCAACCCGGACAGGTTCGCGCCCTTCGCCGATCTCCATCGTCGAACCCTGGTCGAGGCGGGATTCGACCCAGCCGTTGCGCCCCTCGCGGTTCATGCCCATGGCTACATCGCCGACACGGTCGAGCAGGCCGCCGACGAGTACTACAACTCGTACGCCGTGGCCATGACCCAACTTGGCCGGGAGAGGGGATGGGGGCCGATGACCCGACAGCAGTATGACGTGATGAGGGGACCGGAGGGATCCCTGGTGCTTGGCGACGTCGAGACGGTGGCGGCCAAGATCCTGCGGATGAAGAAGGCACTCGGGATCCAACGCTTCATGCTCCACATCAGCGTCGGCACCTTGCCCCACGACCGGGTGATGAACGCCATCCGACTCCTCGGGGAGCAGGTCGGCCGGATCGTGAATGAGGACTGAACCTACTGCGTCGACCGAGTCCTTCACCCGTTCTGGTCGGTGGGCGTCGTTTCCACCTCGAGGGAGTCGAGGATCAACTCGGCGTAGTAGAACGGCCATTTGGCCTCAGGCGCCTCGGCACGGTGCTTCTCGTCCGCCCGGATCAGCCACTCCTCGATCTGGTCCACGCCCGGGCTGAAGCCGACCAGCGGGTCGATCTCTCCCTCGAGACGGGAGGCATACCATCGTGCCCACTCGGGGTTCTCACCACCGGTCACCTCATGGTGATCCCGGGCCACCGCCCCGAACAGGCGGCCAAGCCGGGTCACTTGGTCACGATCCGCCATGCCGCAAGACTAGAGGTAGATCGTGGAGTCACTGCCTGCGCGAGGACCCTCGAGGAGGCTCGCGAAAATCTCGACTAGATCGCGAAAACTAGATAGCCCTCGGACTTGCGTCGTGCTCGAGGGGGACCCTATGGTGGCGGAGCCGGACTGAGGGCAACCTCAGACCGGACTCGAAGCGGCCGAGAGGCCACTCCGGAACCCATCTGGGAGACCAACTTTCGGGTTGGAGTGCCAGGCGGGTCGGGAATCCCGAGAGGGTGATGGCTTCGGCTGACACTCCCTCGGGATTCTTCGCGTCCGGTTCTCACACGCCCGCCGTGTCTCCTTCGACGAGCTCGAGGATCACTGTCGCAAAGAACTCGGGCCATTGTCGGTCCGGGGCTTCGGTCTGGTGTCTTCGGTCGGCGATGATGAGCCAGTCCCTTATCTCCTCCACTCCCGGGGCGAACCCGACATGGGCGGCCATGGGTTCCCGCACGTGGCGCGCATACCACCACGGCCAGTCCGGGTGCGGCTCGTCGTCGAACGCCACATGGTGTGCCCGAGCGGCGTCTTCGAGGAGGCGGCCGATAGCGACGACACGGTCGTGGTAGGTGGTCACGCCCCGGTCAACCCGAAGAGAGAAGCAACGAAGATGACCAAGCCGAATCCGACCGCAGTCCCGAGGAGCCACCCGACGGTGAGCTGGCCGTCAGCGGCGGCATCGGCCTCATCGGTGCGACGACGAAAGGCCAGGATGGTTGCGATGACGCCGCAGTAGGCAATGACGCCGGCGATCAGCCACATCGGGCTGTCCAGATACGGAGGCAGGAAAATCGTGGTGACGGCCATGGGGATCGCCCACATGACATTGTGGGTCACGACTCTCGCCAGATCGGTTCTCCTCTCGTCGACGGCGAACAGGTTCGCTGCCCAGCTCGCGATCAAGGCTGAGATCGCCCCAGTAGCCAACGTAGCCGTCGGATAGATCACCTCTTCCGCCGCGACGAGGCCCATGATGAAGAGGAACACGGCAAACGGGCTGGTGCCGATGAGCGTGACACCGAGTACGACGAGAACACGCAGTGTGCGGTTTGGTACTCCCTCACCCATTGCTACCTCCCGATTCCCTGCAGGTCGATACAGCGCACAACCCGCCACGTAAAGTGATCGCTCGCCCGGGCGCAGCTTAAGGACCGAAGGCGGGGTCTGCCTCTCCCGGATACGATCCGATCACTTCGAGTCTCGCTCTGCTCCGGCCAAGCGTGCAATCAACCCGTCGATGATGATGTCGAGCAGGTGAACTCGGATACCCAATGTGATGGTCGACGGGCACTCGATTACGAGGTGCCCGACAGCGAGGAGTCACCGGTCCCGCTGTGAGGCGACCCTGGTCAACCGGAGATCAGGTATCAGCCGGCACGGGAGCGGCTCTTCCCGGCATGAGCATCCATCCCTATGCCCTGAATCGTGAGATGGTCGACGAACGACTCCGCCGAGCCCTGCCTGCTGCCGAGCGTCGTTCCACTGAGCGGATAGCGCGCCGTGACCCCTTCTGGATCGAGGAAACCTCCACCTCCCGGCTCGAGAAGGCTCTGAGCCTGGTGGCGGCCTTGTTCCGGGTTGGTGCGGAGCCGGAGCTCCCTTCGCCATAGCCCCCATGAGCTCGGAGAGCACCGCCAGGACCGTGGCATCATTGCCCCATGACCGGGCGCATGACCATCGAGGAAGTGCGTCGGCGCTACGACGAGATGGCCGGCCACTGGCGGCTGTTCGGCATCGTCGACTCGCTCACGCTGATCAACCGACTTCGGAGAAGGCAGTTCTCCCGTCTCACCGGGGAGGTGTTGGACGTCGCCTGTGGCACCGGGGAGAACTTCCCGTACCTGGAGCAGGCGGGCAGGATCACTGCCCTTGATCTCTCGTCCGGGATGATCGAGGAGGCGAGACTACGAGCCCGGCAGATGCAGATGGAGGTCTCTCTCCTTGTCGCCGACGCCGGGGCTATCCCGTTCCCTGACGACAGCTTCGACTTCGTGATCTCGGCGCTGTCATCGTGCACGTTCCCGGATCATGTAGCCGCCTTCCGGGAGATGGCCAGGGTCACCAGGCCCGGCGGGCGGATTCTCCTGGTCGAGCATGGACGGTCCTCGGTCGGGTGGATAGCCCGTCGTCAGGATCGCAACGCCGAACGAGTGGTCGATCGCTCGGCATGTCGCAACAATCGTGATGTCGCGGCCGAAATGGCCGATGGCGGCCTGAAGCCGGTATCTCACGAGATCAGTCATCTCGGCATGCTGAACCGCGTCACGGTCGAGGTGAGTGAGGACCAGGCGTTGTACGGCCCCCGGGTTCGATAGCATGCATCCATGGAATCCGAAACCATCGTCTGGAAAGGCCGTTGCGGCCCCTTCGAGTTGAAAGTGGGCCCCGACACTTTCCGGCCATCGACGATCTCGATGCTCCTGGCCGAAGCCATGGACATCGAGGATCGCTCGACGGTTATCGATGTCGG
>JBFYOJ010000309.1:0-7698 GCA_041303885.1 Acidimicrobiia bacterium
CAAGCGCTTCTACTGGTCGGAGATCGACCCCCTCCCCCGCCGCCGCAACCCGGCCGCGGTTGCCGGCACCGAGTTGCACAGGCGCATCGAGTTGCACCAGCGAGGTCAGGTGCCTTTCGAACAGCTCGAGCCCGACCTCTATGACGTGCCCGACGCCGTAGAGGTTGGTGGAGGGTTCAAGGCTTTCGCCGAGTCCCGGTACGCCGCCGAGAAGGCAGAACTGGTCGAGGCGCCATTCACCATCAAGCTCGCCAGCGGATATCAGGTCCGCGGTCGGATCGATGCCGTGTACCGCCGGGGCAGCTCGTGGGAGATCGTCGACTTCAAGAGCGGCCGGCCGAAGGACGACCCATCCTTGATGGTCCAGTTGAGGGCTTATGCCGTTGCCGCCACAGATGCCGACTTCGGGATCGAGAAGCCTGACGACATCGACGTGTCATTCGTTTACCTGGGCGGAGGTCTCAACGTCGTGACCGCGCAGGCCGACCAGCCGTGGCGGGAAGATGCCCGACGGCAGCTCGAGGAGCTGACCACATCGATCGACAACGGAGAGTTCGACCCGAGTCCCGGTCAATCGTGCCGCAGCTGTGACTTCGTGCGATTCTGCGAGCCCGGCCGGCTCTGGCTGGACGGGGAGTGAGCAC
Organism: Acidimicrobiia bacterium; assembly: GCA_041303885.1. Lineage (GTDB taxonomy): Bacteria > Actinomycetota > Acidimicrobiia > Spongiisociales > ZC4RG35 > JARDZU01. The sequence continues at coordinate 645 of JBFYOJ010000309.1, forward strand.
GCGGTCACCCGAAGTCAGTCACTCGGCCGTCCCTGACATCCATGACGATGGTCACCGGCCCCTCATTCACCAGCTCGAGGAGCATCGGAGCCCCGAACACCCCCGTCTCGGTGGGGATGCCGGCCTCGCGCATCATGGCCGCGAAGTGATCGACCAAAGGCGCGGCGATCTCCGGGGCGGCTGCCCCTGTGAATGAGGGACGACGCCCCTTGCGGACGTTGCCAAGCAGCGTGAACTGGCTGACCACCATCGCCGAGCCCTCGATGTCGACGAGAGAGCGGTTCATCAGGCCCTGATCGTCCGGGAAGATCCTCAGCGCGGCCACCTTCTCGACTGCCCGCTCCACATCGGTGGTGGTGTCGTCGGGCTCGATGCCGACCAGAAGCACCAGACCTCGACCGATCGACCCGACAACCTCCCGATCGACCGTGACCGAGGCGCGGGACACTCGCTGAGCCACCAGTCGCACGGAGAGCGATTGTGGCAGCCCAATAGAGTGGGACCGTGCCCAGGAGACCGGTGACACCAAACGAGATGCTGATCGGGCCGCCGGATGCGATCACGGTGTACCTGCTCGACGCCGCCACGGACTACGAGGAGTCACTCCTCCAGAAGTGGCTCGAGAAAGAGGTCGGGGGCGGCGCGATGACCATGAGGATCACCTCGTCACGCCGGGGCAAGGGCGGAGACATCCACGAGCTCCGCCGCATCCTCGCCTCCGACGACGATCACTTCCTGATTCCGCTGCGTGTGATCTGGCTGGTCCCGGAGAAGGACGGGCTTCGGTCGGTGAGTTGGTGGGACGTTCTCCGGCCGGGCGACCCCAGAGATCCGCGCGGGCTGCGCGCACGTTGGATACGACTGGCCCGGCCGAGCCGGGTGAGACTCATTGCCGCCCGCGGGGCCGGGACATCCGAGATGACCGACGACTATGAGACATCGGGCCAGGTCGACCCGATGTCGAGCTATGTGACCAGAAGGGCATGGCTTGTCCTCGACCAGGCGGAGCGCAGGCTGCTGGGCAACCGGTACAAGATCCCACGTTTCGTCCCCGAGGCGATCCTGGCGCGGAGGGAGTTCCTCGACTCTGTGGACTCTGTGGCTGCCGAGTCGGGGATGCCCCCGGCTGTGGCCAGGGAGAAGGCCGAGTCCTACCTACGAGAGATCGCCGCCACCCACTCGCCGTATGTGATCGACCTCATCGCCAACGCGATCCACAAGCTCTACCGCCAGGGCTACGGAGAGATCAAGTACTGGGACGAGGACGTGAAGCGGCTGGCTGCGCTGGGCCAACAGACCGTGGTCTTCCTCCCCGCCCATCGTTCCAACCTCGATCGCTTGAGTCTGCAGTTCATGCTCTGGGAGAACGACCTGCCGCCCAATCACACAGCGGGTGGGATCAACCTCAACTTCTTCCCCGTCGGCCCGCTGGTGCGCCGCACCGGGGTGTTCTTCATCCGGAGGACATTCAAGGACAACCCTCTCTACAAGACCGTCCTGAAGGCTTACCTCGACTACCTGGTGGAAAAGCGGTTCCCGCTCGAGTGGTACATGGAAGGCGGACGCTCCCGCTCAGGCAAGCTCCTACCGCCCCGTCTCGGCCTGCTCAGCTACCTGGTCGACTCGCTACGCCGGGGGAAGACCGACGACATCCAACTCGTCCCGGTCTCGATCGCATACGACCAGATCCAGGATGTCCCCGACTACACCCGGGAAGCGCAGGGAAAGGAGAAGGAACGCGAATCGCTGGGTTGGCTCTTCCGGGCGGTGCGCTCACTCAGACGGCGCTACGGCGACATCTACATCAGATTCGGTGAACCGGTCTCGGTGAGGGGCTCTCTGTCGTCGATCGATGGCGACGATGAGACCTCGATCGGCCTCCAGAAGCTTGCATTCGAGGTGATGTACCGCATCGGACAGGTGACCCCGGTGACACCGACCGCCGTGGTCAGCGTCGCGCTCCTCGCCGCCCGCGGGGCGGCCCGTTCGGTCGATCAGATCGCTGACGACGCTGCACGGCTCCTCGAGTTCGTTCGCGCCCGGGACATCCCCACCACGGAGGACTTCGACCCGAGAGACACCGCCAGAGTGGCGGCAGTGCTCGACTGGCTCGTCGAGAACAACAACGCGAGCAGCCATGAGGCACTGGACCGAAGGGTGTTCTGGCTCGGCGACGAGCAGATGATCCAAGTCTCCTATTACCGGAACATGATCGTGCACTTCTTCGTGAATCGCGCTCTCGCCGAGATGGCGATCGCGTCGGTCGCCGAAGATTCGCCCGCCCGCCCCAAAGCGGTGCAGGACGCCTTGCTCGCCTTCCGTGATCTCCTCAAATTCGAGTTCTTCTTCCCGGAGAAGGAGCAGTTCCTCGCCGATGTAGGCCGGGATATCGCCCTGGACGCTCCCGGTTGGGAGGCGGTGATCGCCACGAACGGCGCAGCCGAGCTGCTCGCCAAACTGGGGACACCCGTTGCCAATTGGGCCGTGCTCCCCATCCTCGATGCCTATCAGATCGTCGGCGACGAGTTGGAGACGCTGAGGCGGGCTTTCGACGAGAAGTCCTTTCTCAAGGCGTGTCTCGACCGGGCACGGATGTACCGCATCGAGGAGCGGCTCATCTCGGGAGAGAGTGCCAGCCAGGTGCTGTTCAAGTCAGCGCTGGCGCTGGCCAGGAACCGGGAGCTGCTCGAGCTGTCGCCCGGAGTCAATGCCCACCGGGTCGCCTTCGCGTCCGAAGTCCGCGCGGCGCGTCATCTGGCCGCGCGCGGCCTCTAGGAGGTCTTGCCAGTCCCCCACTTCTTGCGAGCCTCATCGATCATCTCCTGGGAGGTCTTGGGTCGGGACGACCCGGAGGGCAGAAAGGCGGCGGGATCCTTCAGCATGGACAGGGGCTCCTCGACCGCATCCCCGGTCTCTGCCGTCGGCTCCGGTATTGGCCGGGCGGATGGCGCCGGTTTGACCACCGATCTCGGCGGAGGCTTTTCTTCGGCGGGGAGCGAAATCGGGATCGGGGCCTGCTGGGCCGGCTTCGGGCGGCTTGTGGGAACCCTGCTCGCCGGGGCGACCGGAGGCTTGGCTCCCCCAGGCACCGCTACGGTCGTCGCCTGGGTCTTGGCTGCCCTCCGACTCAGCGATCTTCCCGCGAAGAGGAGCAGCAACCCGGGAACGATGGTCCCGCCGACCCCGGCCAGGAACTCGCCGCTGAACCCGAGCTCGGCCAGGAGCCCCATCCCACCCAGCGCCACGATCCCGATCCAGATGAATCCGAGAACGGTGAGGACGCGGCCAAGACAGCCTGCAGCATCGAGCGTCACCTTCTGGTCGGCCATGCCCGCCTATTCAAACATCACGGTCGGGTGATCGCGATCCTCAGCCGCCAGGCGGCGATGGCGAGGAGGGCAGCCGCATATGTCGCCAGCACTCCGAGCTCTGGGGCTATGTCGAGCACCGTGCCGTCACGTCGGACCAACTCGGCGAACCCGTCGAGGGCCCACGCATGGGGTGTGAGGTGGGCCACGGTGCGAAGAGTCGGGGGGAAGAGCTCCAAGGGGTACATGCACCCACCCAGCGCCGCCAGCCCGATGCTGAGCATGACTCCGACGCCGGAAGCCTGCTGGTCATTTTCGAACACAGAGCCCATGAGCATCCCGGCCCCGGCTCCCACCGCCGAGAACAGGACCAGGATGGCCAACGCCCCGATCGGGTCGCCCCAGTTGACCTGGAAGATGATCAACGTCAGGACGATGATGTAGACGCCCTGGACCATTGCCACCGCCCATCTCCCGGCACCTTCGCCAAGGACGATGGTGCGAGTCGAGGTTGGTGTCGAGAGCATGCGAGAGGAGATCCCGAGTTGCCGGCTCAGGATCAGGGCTGCTGATCCGGCAAGGGCGGTGAGGAATGTGAACAGGATGAGCTGGGAGGCCGCCCCCAGGTCGAATTGGCCCAGTGTCTCCGGGAACAGCGCCTCACCCACTGCCCTGGTTTCGACATCGAGGCCGGGAGCCGAGCTCTGCTGGCCAGTGGCCACTTCGAAGGCCTGATCGAACCCGGCATCGGTCTTCTCGATGGCGAACTGGGCCGCGGCCACCGGCGCCATGACACGGGAGACTGCGGCGCCGATGATCGATTGGAGCTGCTGGCCGGAGCCATCGGTGCGGGCCACGTATCGGACCTCGACCGGCGATCCCTCGGCCGCCAGCACGCTCAGGCCGTCCGGGATGACTACCCCGGCCTGTGCCGATCCCCGCTCCACGGCGACGGTCACCTCCTCAGTGGTCTCGAACCGCTTCACGTTGAGCGAGTCTTCGGATTCGATCTCCTCGGCCAGTGCGTCGGTGAGCGGATCATCGCCTTCGACATGGAGGGCGACCACCGGCGAGAAGTCGCCGCCGAACTGGGCTCCGATCAGCAGGATCAAGGCAATGGGGAAAACGAACACGAAGAAGATGTTCGAGCGCTCACGGAGCATCCTCCGCACATTGGACCAAGCGATGGTGAGAACCTTCATCGGGCGAGTCTCCGGTTGAGGAGAATCCAGCCGACTGACCCGAACACCAGCCCGATCAGGAGAAGGGCTCCGACCGAGGGGAGAGCCGCCGTCCACTCGGCGCCACCCGATATCTCGGCAAGCCCGTGCATGAACCAAGCGTGCGGCGTGATGAAGGTGAGGCTGCTCAGGAAACCGCCGGCCTGGCCCACCGGGAAGAAGGTCCCGCCCAGCATGCCCAGGATCACCGCGATGATCGCACCGAGGTTGCCCGCCCCTTCCGGTGTCTTGGCCATCCCCGCGATCAACCCGATGATCGAGACCGCGGCGAGGACACCCGCGCCGATGAGGAGGGCGACTCCGAGCGGCGCTCCCCATGTCGCCCCCATCAGGAAGTGGGTGGCCAGGACCAGAATCGTCATCGAGACGACCCCAAGGCCGATCGACACCAGTGCCTTGCCGGTGACCACGCTGGTGCGAGCGATGGGGGCGGCCAGCAGCCGTGCCAGGGTCCCGTCCCGCTCTTCCTCGAGCAGGCCCAGCACCCCGAACTGGACGGTGAAGAAGAGGAAGAAGATGGCCATACCGGCCGCCAGATAGGTCGACGCGTCCAACTGACGGGTCTCGGCCGAGATGTCCTCGAGACTGAACGCTCGAGGTCGCTCCGCCGCCTCCTGGCCCCAACTGGCAACGTCGGCAGGCGGCGGCCCCCCGAGGAGGGCGACGGCCGTCCCCACCGAGAGCTGGGCCTGGCCGATCCCCGATCCGAACTGCTCTGCAATGGAAGCCGCGATCTGGGTGGCCGTCGGGCTGTCCACGCTCCCGACCACTTCAATCGTGTACTCGTTGCCCTGGAGCGAAGCATCAGCCAGGCCCGGCGCGAGAAGGATGTAGGCGTCGATGTCACCTCCGTCGACTGCGGCCTCGGCCGCGGCCTCATCCTCGTATTCGGTCACGACCAGGAGCCCCTCCGACTCGACCTCGGAGAGAATCTGGCCCAAGGCTTCCGAGATCTCCGTGCTGTCCTGGTCGACGAGGCCGAACTGGAGGTCGATCGATTGCGCCCCCAGCGCACCACCGAAGATGAGATAGAAGATGTAGGCCAGGGCCAGGGGGGCGATGATCCCGATGATGAACGCCGAGCGGTCCCTGACTCGCAGCTTCAGGTCCTTGACCGCGATCCGGCCTGCTGCGCCCACCGTCAGTCCCGGAGTGCTTTGCCGGTCAACTGGAGGAAAACCGCCTCGAGATTGGGCTCGATGACCTCGACCCCGGTGATGGTCGCTCCGCTCGAGGCGAAGCAGGCCATCAGATCCGGGAGCAGGCTCGAGGCGTTGGCAGCGAGGACCTCGACCCCATGCTCCGACGGGCTGGCGCCGAACACGCCGGACAACCCGGATGCAATCCGGGCCACCTCAGCGAGGTCGCCTGTGGCGGAGACATGGATCCGGTCCTTCTCCCCAACCAGATTCACCAGCTCACGACGGGTGCCCTCGGCCTTTATCACCCCTTCGTCGATGATCGCCACCCGGTCGCAGAGCCGTTCGGCCTCTTCCATGTAGTGAGTCGTGTACAGCACGGCCATCCCCGCCCGGGACAGGTCCTCGACTGACTCGAGGATCGCGTTGCGGGACTGGGGATCCACTCCGACGGTCGGCTCATCGAGGATGAGCAACTGGGGCCGGTGGAGCAGTCCGATGCCGATGTTGAGCCGCCGCTTCATCCCGCCCGAGAACTCCTTGGTCAGGTCGTCCTTGCGGTCGGCGAGCCCGATCACCTCGAGCACCTCGTCGACCCGTGTGGACAGTGAATTGCCGGACATCCCGTAGAGGCGCCCGAAGAAAGCCAGATTCTCGGCAGCAGTCAGGTCCGGGTAGATGGCCAGGTCCTGGGGAACCAACCCGATGGCGGACTTCCCCGAGGTCGAGTTGGTCCGAATCTGTGTCCCGTTGACATCGATAGCTCCTTCGTCGGGATGAAGCAGTCCGGCCACCATCGAGATCGAAGTGGTCTTCCCCGCACCGTTGGGCCCGAGAAGCCCGAAGGTCTCCCCTTCTTCGATGGAGAAGCTGACTCCGTTGACCGCGACCAGGTCGTCGAACCTCTTGACCAGGCCCTCTGCAGAAAGCACCTTTCCCAATACCGCCCTCGCCTATTCGGATGAGACCGGGAGCCTACCGATGGTCAAGCCCACCGCGGCGGCCTGGGTGGCCGTGGGCTCGGCGCAGCAGAACCAACTCTCGGTCAACCTCGGCACAGGGGCCGAGCCCGGCATCGGCAGGAGCTCGATGCCGGCGATCGCGGAGATCCGGTGACGCATCCTGGCCAGCGTCTCAGCGGCCTCCGCACCGCAATCCGATCCTTCCGCGGCGGTGGCGTCGAGCTCGCGGTAGAGACGTCCGGTGGTGGGGTCGGCGAACTCCCATCTCCAGGTGAGGGAAGCCTGGTCGTAACCGGACACGTGAGGCAGGACAGCAGGATGGCTCTCCAGCAATGAGCCCTCGGGGATGAGAAGCCTGATGGCGAGTTGAACCGGGTCGGTTGCCGACCACAGGGAGGTGTCGT
>JBFYOJ010000310.1:0-3041 GCA_041303885.1 Acidimicrobiia bacterium
TGACTGCCAGAGAGCCGTCGGGAAGGTCGACCGTCGTTTCCGGCCTCGCCTGGAGGTTCAACCACCAAGCCGGGTCGTCCTGGGCCCATCCGTTCATGGCCAGGGTGACCAGGTTCGGGCCATCCGCGATGTAGCCAACGATCACCGGGTGCGGATTGCCGGAACGTCGCCCGACTGTGTGGAGACGCATCATCCCGAATCGCTCGCCGGCCCTCGGCCGCGTGAGGCCGAATCGACCGCCGCTCACTCGATGTGCCGCCCGGTGGAGCACCCAAAGCATCCGAAGGACGGCCCGGGGGAGGGTCCTAGCCGGCCTTTCACGTGTGGCTGTCATGACGCTGCTCCACCATCGGCCTGAAGACCGGGCCACGGGGTGCCGGGCACGGGAGGGACGGTGTCGAGTTCGGCCACGGCTGAGGGTCGGAACCCCTTGACTACCAAGTAGACGCCCAGTGAGAACTCCCAGATCGCGATGGGCAGCACTGCGACGAGCGCCAGGACCGATGCCGTGTCGCCCGAGAACCCGAGAAGGGTCGCGGCGTGGTAGGTGATGAGTGTGGCGGCGCCGATGAATCCGAGGACGGGAAGGGTCCGCGGAACCAGTCGCGAGCGGTATAGCAAGGATCCAAGCAGCAGGGCGTTGATGGTTGGGATGAAGCTTTGGCTTACGAGGAAAGCTCGGTCGTAGAACGCCACCAGGGTCTCGCCCGTCAACATGGCATCTGCTCCCGCTCCGCCCTGGCGCAAGGTGACGATCGTCCACAGGCTCGCCACGCCGACGAAGATGACAGCGGCCTCGAGGACCCGAGCCCCGACGAACCCCATGGCGAGGGTTTCGTTCTGCCTCTTGACCACCGGGTACAGCGCTACAGCGGTGCCGATACCGGCCAGGCCGACGATCAGCTCCAGGGCCCCGCCTAAGAGGACACCGGTGTCCGGGCCGGTGCCGACGATATAGCCGGATCCCTTCACCGCCTCGTAGAGAGCGAGGGTTGGGATCGAGACAAAGGTGAGGAGGTACATCACACCCGACCAAAACGCCGTTTTCCTCATGCGGCTATACGGTGTTCCGTTGGTTGTCTTGGTCTTGATTCGTGTAGTCGTCATTGCTGATTTCCTTTCGTGACGGTTTGATCCGATGGTGGGCGGGCGGTCGCGGTGGTGTCTGCACTCATGCGGGTGACCGCAATGAGCGGCAACCCCAGGTCGCGAATCCGCTGAAGCAGGCCGTGGAGCGCGGCTTGGTCGGTGACCTGGCCGGTGATGACTGTTGTGCCGTCACCCGGTTGTTCGACGGTCATGCCCTCGAACCATGGTTGCCAGTGCTCACCGAGCTCGCCTGTGATTTGGATCACATACGACTCGCTTCTGGTGGGGTCGCTGCTCTGGTTGGTGCTGCTCATCTGGCTCCTTCCGTGGTGGTTGTCTCCATGCCGGGAACGTATGGACGGGTGTGGTGAGGGCGCATCACCAGATCTGGTGATCCGATGTGGTGACTTGAGGAGACCGCCTACCGCGGCGGAACAGACGGCTGCTCTGGCTGAGCTCTACCTGGGAGGGACCAGCCCGAGCTCGCCGGCCTTGCGTGTGGCTGCCCGGCGGCTGTTCGCCCCGAGCTTGGAGTAGATGCTCTTGGTGTGGGTCCGCAGGGTGTTGAGCGAGACGTAGAGCTCGCGTGCTATCTCGGGGCCGGCCAGGTCAGTGTTCAACAGTCTCAGGACCTCGAGCTCGCGTTGGGTGAGCGGTTCGACCAGACCTCGTTGCGCTGGTGCCCGGGTGCGTGCGCTCCCGGCGGCGGCGACGAGCAGACGTGAATAGGCCGATGACTGTCCTGGCAGCGCCTCGAGTAGTGCTGAGATCGTTGCCCCGTGGTCAGCGAAGACACGCACGTACCCTTCCGGCTCCGCTAGTGCCATCGCCCGCTCCAGCGATGCGACCGCTGCCGGTAGGTCTGCCGTTACGTAGGCAATGGCCCGCAAGATGAGGATCTCGATGACGTTTCCCATCCTCCCGGCGCTTTCAGCCTGAACCAACAGTCGGTCCAGGAAGCGGGCGATCTCTGCTTGTTCGGCTGGACCGTCGCGATCATTCGCCAGCAGTGTCAGGACGAGGGTGATGTGCTCGAACTCTCGCAAATAGCTGGGGTCGTCCCGGGTCGACAATCCCTGTCCTTGCACCCAGGCTCGTGCCTGTGTCACGTTGCCTTGCCGGATCCAGATCCGTGCCCGCATCGCCGGTATAGGCCGGACTTCGGGGAAATAGTCGCTGGTGTAGAGCCGTTCGGCTTCGTCGAGGAGTCCGAGGGCGCCTTCTGGATCACCTTCTGCTTCCAGGATGCGAGCCCAGACGACGTTCGACCGGTAAGCGTTCTGAGCGAGGCCCGCCCGAGCTCCGAGCTCCTCGCTGATCTGCAGATGGTCGCGGGCCGTTGCCAGGCCGTTCCACTCCCTGTACAAGTCGGCCAGCCCGACGTGCATGTCGGCGACGCCCCGAATCTCGGGCGCTGCGTGGTCAGAAGCGATCTTCAAACCGCGTTGGTATGTCCTCTTGGCTTCACGGAGACGTCCTTGCTCGATGAGGATGTCGGCCAGGGCTATGTGGAGTCCGATGACGTCAGAGACGTGGCCTGCCTTCTCCAGGCTCTTGGCGGCCTCACTCCACCACCGGTAAGCGTCGTCGAGTTGTCCACGAGACCAGTGCGCCAGGGCCAGAAGGCCCGCTGCACTACCTCGTTCGAGCTGGTCGTCCTCGCCGATGACACTCAACGCCCGCTGCGCCTGATCGATTGTGCCGTCCACATCTCCCCTGGAGCGGGCGAGCGCCGCCCGGTACACGGCAATCGACCCGGGAAGGCGTCGGAACGCCTCCTGGTCTCGGACGACCATGTCGTCGGGCCGGTGCGGGAATCCGGCGTCTGAATGCCCGCCATCGACCCACTGCTCTGCCTGTTGGAGTCGAGCCTCGACGCCCTCCAGATCGCCGCTGACAAGTCGTGACCCCACCCATCCGATCGCCAGTACCGGCCTCGTCTCGTACAGGTT
>JBFYOJ010000311.1:0-9066 GCA_041303885.1 Acidimicrobiia bacterium
GACCTGCGCCTACCTGGAGAGCCAGGGCATCCCCATCACCGCGGAGAACCTCAACGTGCCCTCGATCGGGGTGAGTGAGATCCCCGGGGTGAAGACGGTGACCCGCACGGTGACCAACGTCTCCAACAAGACGAGCACCTACCGGGCCGATGTCGACAAGCCCAAGGGATACGACGTGAAGGTCACCCCGAACAAGCTCACCCTCGCCCCCGGAGAGTCGGCGACCTTCGAGATCACCTTCACGAACAGGAAGGCGCCGATCGGGGAGTGGAGATTCGGTGCCCTGACCTGGGAATCGGGGAAGGCCGACGTGCGCAGCCCGATCGCGGTGAAGGCCTCGCTGGTCGAATTCCCTGCGTCTGTGAGCGGGACCGGTGAGGCCGGCAGTGCCGGAATCCCGGTCAGCTTCGGCTACACAGGGACCTACACGGCGACTGCGCATGGGCTGATCCCGGCCACGGCGACTGTGGACAACGTTCTGCAGGACCCGGATCAGAACTTCGACCCCAACGACGGGTTCTCCGATGCTCATCCGTTCCTTCTGAGCGGAGCGGCGTTCTTCCGGATCGCCATCCCGCCCGAGGCGACCGAGGCCGATGCCGACCTCGACGTCTTCGTGTTCGACCCAAGTGGTGCGCTGTTTGCCACTTCCACCAATGGTGGGACGGATGAGGAGATCAACATCGAGAACCCGGCCGACGGCACATGGAAGGTCTACGTCCATGGCTGGTCGGCACCAGGGGGCGATTCCGATTACACGATGTACAGCTGGACCATCTCGGCGACACCGGGTGGCAACCTCGTGATCGACGCCGCGCCCACGTCTGCTGTGAGCGGGACGGTCGGGTCGGTCGATGTCAGCTGGACCGGCGCCACCGCCGGTCAGTGGCATCTAGGAGCCGTGCTGCACAGCGACGGGTCAGGCCCACTCGGCATGACCCTGGTCGAGGTGGACAACCGGTAGGAATCGATGAAGAAGGGGGGCACCCGCTCGGTGCCCCCTTCTTCGCGTTCAGTCGTTGAAACCGGGCGGCGGGACGAACCCGTAGCCCCCGTCCTTCTCGTCGGACTTGCAGAGGAACGGCTCGTCGCCGTTGGCGCCGTGATAGTCGTAAAGACGATCTTGGTGGCCGAGGGCGATCTGGTAGCCCTCCACCAGCGCCTGGGTGTAGGACATCCCGGGCTGGGGACAGCCGAGGCTCCCATCGGGCCAGGTCACATCCTTGAACGAGACCAGTTTCAGATCCTCAGGCGCGACCCGAAGACGCTGGGCCAGGTCGGTCTTCGCTGCTACGACGAGGGCGTCTTGGTCCGGGTCGAGTTGGGGCATCGTGTCGCCTTCCGTGCTGGTGGTGCCGGCGAGTGTCGTGGTCGTCCCGCCGTCGGACGATGGCTCCGAGCCATCGCCGCATGCGACGACGGCAAGGGCAATCGCCAGAAGGACGGCGGTGCGCGTGGTTTTCGTCATCAAAGATAGGACGCATGCCGGACTGCGGCGGTTCCCGTCACTTGCGGGCGATCAGCACCCGGAAGTCGCCGAGGCCACGGGGGTGGAGCAGGGTCTCGGCCTCGGTCTTCGAGGTACGGAGATGGAGACGCCTCATGTCGTCACCTGATCTGGCCGCCTCCAGCTCGGCATGTCTCAGCCCGGAGAGTCGGTCCCGCAGCCCCATCTCGGTGAGGAAGTCGTCCTGACGATGCAATTCCACCTCGGCACCGGCCAACTCGACCACAGCCACCAGCGCCGTGAAGTTCACGTCGGCGGTGACGTCCGTCTCCCCGGGCTCGTCCAGCGGGTGGGGACCGAGATGATGCGCCCGATAGGTGCGGAGCGTGCCGTCCTGACGTCTCGGCAACAGGTTCTCGGCAGTCTCCCCGTAATCGAAGATGAGGATCGAGCCGGATTCGAGCCTGCCGAGGAGATTGCGGAGCCAGGTCGCGGCCTCGAGCTGGACCTCCACCCAGCCCCCGTCGGACACATCACCCGCATATGAGCCGAGCCAGGAGATGACCTCGGGGCGCGGGTCGGCATCCACGAACCCGAACCCGTCTCCCTCGACTGCCACCCACCGCTCACGCCACGAGCCTCCGACCCTCTGGGCAAGTGCCATCGGCAGGTTGTCGATCAACTCGTTGGCGATGACCACACCGCGGAGCCGCTCCGGCAGCGTCGCAGTGACACGGTCGGAGGGAAGCAGGGCACTCAGCTCCTGCCGTGCCGCCGGAGAAGCCTCCACCGCCATCGCCGCGACCTGGATCGACCCGAGAAGAGGGCGAAGCAGCGACCCGGAGCCGGCCCCTACCTCGACCAATTCGAACGGCTCTCCGATCCGCCTTCGCTCTCGCTCGACGTACACGGCGAGCATCTCCCCGAACAACGGGCTGACCTCAGGCGAGGTGAGGAAGTCCCCGCCCTTGTCCGAACGGAGCGGACCGCTGGCGAAGAAACCCCCGTCGGGGTGATAGAGGGACAGCCGCATGAACTCCTCGAAGGGGAGCGGCCCGCTCCGTGCGATCTCTTCCTGGATGAATTCTTTGAGGGTCATCGCCTAGCGTCGGGTGGATGGAATTCGGAGTCTTCATCTTTCCAACTGATACGGCAATTCGCCCCGACCATCTGGCCCGCGAGGTCGAGGCGCGAGGCTTCGAGTCGCTGTGGTTCCCGGAGCACTCGCACATCCCGTCGTCACGGGTGAGTCCTTGGGGAGGTCAGAAGGGCGCCCCGCCTCTTCCGGAGCACTATTGGCGGTCGCACGATGCCTTCATCGCGCTCTCGTACGCCGCCGCCGTGACATCGAAGTTGCGGTTGGGGACGGGGGTGACGCTGGTGGCACAGCGCGACCCGATCTGGACCGCCAAAGAGGTTGCTTCTCTCGATGCCCTCTCCGGTGGGCGGGTCCTGCTCGGGATCGGCTATGGCTGGAACAAGGAGGAGATGGCCCAGCACGGAGTGGAATTCGGCAGACGGCGTGACCTGTTGCGGGAGAAGGTGTTGATGATGAAGGCGCTGTGGACCGATGACGTCGCCGCCTTCGAAGGCGATCTGCTGACCCTCGAACCAGCCTGGGCATGGCCCAAGCCGGCGCAAAAGCCTCACCCTCCCATCCTGATGGGCGCCGCGGCCGGGCCGAAGTCCATCGCCGACATGATCGAGCTGTGCGATGGTTGGATGCCACTCGTCACCCGAATGGATGTCGTCGGTGAGGTGACACGGGTCCGCCAGGCCGTGGCCGACGCGGGACGTGACCCGGGAGCGTTCGAGATCACCGCCTACGGGGCAAAGGTCGAGAGTCTCGAGGCCCTCGACGATGCAGGGGTCGACCGCGTCGTCTTCAACCTCCGATCCCAGGGGCCCGAGCAGACCATCCCCTACCTGGACCGCCTGGCCGGGGAGTTGGGGCTCACCTGAGACATGAGAAAGGGCCCCCTCTCGGGGGCCTTTCTCTTCGATCCTGGATCGACTTCTAGAAGTCCATCCCGCCGCCGTGATCGTGGCCGCCACCCGGCATGGCCGGGGCCGGCTCCTTCTCCTCGGCCACGAGGGCCTCGGTGGTGAGGAGCAGGGCCGCGATCGAGGCTGCGTTCTGCAGCGTCGAACGGGTCACCTTGGCCGGGTCGATGACGCCGGCTACGACCAGGTCCTGGTACTCGCCGGAGGCGGCGTTGAAGCCGACGTTGCCCTCGGCGTTCCGCACGTGCTCGACGACTACGCCGCCCTCGAAGCCGGCATTGACCGCGATCTGACGGAGAGGCTCCTCGATCGCCTTGCGCACGATCGACCGACCGGTCTTCTCGTCATCGCTCCCGCCGCGCACCTTGTCGATGGCGGTCTGAGCCCGAAGCAGGGCAACTCCCCCGCCGGGCACGATGCCTTCCTCCACCGCGGCACGGGTCGCCGAGACGGCATCCTCGATGCGGTGCTTCTTCTCCTTCAGCTCGACCTCGGTGGCTGCGCCGACCTTGATCACGACCACACCGCCGGACAGCTTGGCGAGACGCTCCTGGAGCTTCTCGCGATCCCAGTCGGAGTCGGTGTTCTCGATCTCACGCTCGATCTGCTTGATCCGAGCCTTGACGTCGGATTCCGATCCGGCGCCATCGATGACCGTGGTGTTGTCCTTGGACACGACGACCTTGCGAGCACGGCCCAGCATGTCGAGGGTCACATTCTCCAACTTGAGCCCGACCTCTTCGGCGATGACGGTGCCACCGGTGAGGATGGCAATGTCCTGCAGCATGGCCTTGCGTCGCTCGCCGAACCCGGGAGCCTTGACTGCCACCGACGAGAAGGTGCCACGGATCTTGTTGACGACGAGAGTGGCCAGAGCCTCTCCCTCGACGTCCTCTGCGATCACGAGCACGCTCTTGCCGGACTGCATCACCTTCTCGAGAACCGGGACCAGATCGTTCACAGAGCTGATCTTCTGGTTGGCGATGAGGATGTATGGATCCTCGAGCACCGCCTCCTGGCGATCCGGATCGGTTATGAAGTAGAAGTTGATGAAGCCCTTGTCGAACTGCATGCCCTCGGTGAACTCGAGCTCGAGCCCGAAGGTCTGGCCCTCTTCGACCGTGATGACCCCGTCCTTGCCGACCTTGTCCATCGCCTCGGCGATGACCTTGCCGATGGTGGGGTCGTTGTTGGCCGAGATCGAGGCGACGTTGGCGATCTCGTCGCTGGTCTCGATGTCACGAGCCATCTCGCCGATTGCCTCCACGACCTTTTCGACGGCGGCTTCGATGCCCCGTTTGAGGTCCATGGGATTGGCGCCGGCAGCCACGTTGCGGAGGCCTTCCTTCACCATGGCCTGCGCCAGCACCGTGGCGGTGGTGGTGCCGTCACCGGCGACGTCATTGGTCTTGGTGGCTACTTCCTTGGCGAGCTGGGCACCCATGTTCTCAAATGGGTCGTCGAGCTCGATTTCCTTGGCGATGGTCACGCCGTCATTGGTGATGGTGGGTGCGCCCCACTTCTTCTCCAGGACGACGTTACGACCCTTGGGGCCGAGTGTGACCTTTACCGTGTCGGCGAGCTTGTTCACGCCGGCCTCCAGGCCACGGCGGGCCTCTTCATTGAAGTGAAGTTCCTTTGCTGCCATGTTCTATTCAGCTCCTCAGTTGACGATGGCGAGAAGGTCACGCTCGGACAGGACGAGATACTCATTCCCGTCGAGCTTGACTTCCGTGCCGGCGAATTTCGAATAGAGGACCTTGTCGCCGACGGAGACATCCATCGCGATACGGTCGCCGTCTTCGTCACGGGCGCCGGGTCCTACGGCGGTCACTTCGCCGATCTGCGGCTTCTCCTTGGCGGTGTCGGGGATTACGAGCCCTGAGGGAGTGCGGGCTTCCGCCTCCTCCGTGGGTCGTACCACCACCCGGTCACCGAGCGGTTGAAGCTTCATACTCTGGCTCCTCCTTGAACCTCGGTGCAGTGCTTTGTGGGGGGCCGGCTTCCCGGCCCATTCCACGTGTTAGCACTCGGATACTTCGAGTGCTAAGGCAACGTTAGCACTCCCACCGCGTGAGTGCTAAATGGGAAACCTGAGTCGACTCGACTCAGGGTTCAGGCGGGGTCCTGCCCGAGGATGAGCCCGGGGTCGACGCTCTCGGCCCAGTCGGTGATCCGGCCCTGCGAGAGCCAGTAGGCGCCCGCGACACCGATCATCGCGGCGTTGTCGGTGCACAGGATGGGGTCGGGCAGGGCCACCGCTATGCCACGCTTGTCCGCCTCGTCGGCGAACCGCTCCCTGAGACGGCGGTTGGCGAGCACACCGCCTCCCCCGCCGACAATCCGGGCCCCGGTCTGATCGACTGCATTGAACGTCTTGGTCACGAGCACGTCGACGATCGCCTCCTGCACCGAGGCGGCCACATCCGCCAACGAGGGCAGGTCGCCGCTATCCCTGGCCTTCTCGATGAAGCTGACCACCGAGGTCTTGAGGCCCGAGAAGGAGAAATGGTATGGGCGGTCGGGCAACGCCCTCGGGAACACGACCGTGGTCGGGTCGCCCCCTTCCGATGCAGCGTCGATGGCGGGGCCACCCGGGAACCCGAGACCCATCACCCTGGCCAGCTTGTCGAAGGCCTCCCCGGCGGCGTCGTCGATGGTCGAGCCGAGAGTCTCGTACTCACCCCAGTCCCTGACATAGACGATCTGGGAATGGCCGCCCGAGGCGAGAAGCCCCACCACCGGCGGCTCGAACTCCTCGAATTGGAGGCGGGGCGCCATCAAGTGGCCTTCCATGTGGTCGATCCCGACGAACGGGAGCTGGCGCGCCCAGGCCGTCGCCTTGGCAAACGAGTGACCGACGAGCAAGGCGCCGACGAGGCCCGGCCCGGCGGTGGCGGCGACCCCGTCGAGATCGGCGGGGTGGACACCCGCCTCGTTGAGAGCATGGTGGGTGAGGGCTCGGATCGACTCGACGTGGGCCCGGGCAGCAACCTCGGGGACCACTCCGCCGAAGCGGGCGTGCAGATCGACCTGGGAAGAGAGGACATTGGAGAGAGGCGTGGTCCCCTGCACCACTGCCACCGCGGTCTCGTCGCAGGAGGTCTCGAATGCGAGGACCAGCGGGTTCATCGCAGCTGCTCCAGCTTCTCCCGGAAGGCGGCCGAGTCGATGTCATGAGCCCACAGGATCAGTGCATCGTCGTCGCCGTAGTAGCCCTTCCTGATCCCGACCGGCGCCAGGCCGAGGCGGGCATAGAGACGCCGCGCGGCCTCGTTCGTCGACCGGACCTCGAGTGTCAGATGGCAGGCCCCGGCGTCGATGGCGGCCTCGACGAGACCGGCCATCAACCGAAGACCGATACCGCGTCCCCTGGCTTCGGGAGAGACAAGCAGATTGGTCACATGGGCCTCGTCACCCACCACCAAGACCCCGGCGAAACCGACCAACCCGTCGGCCTCGGCAGCCAGGTAGATGCGGTTGTCGGCGGCCAGCTCATCGCGGAAGATTCCCTCGGTCCAAGGGGCGACCTGATTGGCCTTCTCAAGCCCGACCAGCGTGGGCACGTCGTCCGTGGTCAGCGGGCGCAGGACGAGCTCCATCAAGCCGCTCCCCATGGCCCCTCCTGTCGCAACTTCGCCCAGTTGATCGTGACATCGGCCTCCCGCAGATACAGCGGGCGGATCTCGCTGGGAGGCGGGAACTCATCCTTCTCGTACTTGCCACGTGCCACCTCCGCGAGGGCGACCGCGTACGGATATCGGGGCCGTCCCAGCTTGACCCGATGAAGACCCCTGAGGAGGCCTTCGGGCAGCGCCCCGGTGTCTCCGACAACGAGGCTCTCGTCAGCGGCGCTGTCGAGCAGCGCCCGCAGCACCTCGGGCCTGGCCAGCTCAGGATCGGACTCTCTGACCACACCGCCGGGGACCGGCCGGTACCTGGCCACGGCGTACTCACCGCGGCGAACGTCCACCACCGCCCAGATCAGTCGGTGCCCGGTGCGGGCCTCCAGAGCAAGCGCGTCGACCGACACCGCCGGGATGATCGGGATGCCGAAAGCCGCGGCAATACCCTGGGCGGTCGCCACCCCGACCCGGATCCCGGTGTACAGGCCAGGGCCGATGTCGACCGCCACAGCGTCCAGATCAGAAGGGGACCATCCCACCTGGTCGAAGCAGAAATCGATAGCCGGGACCAGGAAGGTGGCATGGCCGACCGGGTCGATGCGGGACGCGGCAGCCAGGGTGGTGGCGTCCTCCACCAGGGCAACGGAGGCACCCGGTGTTGCGGTCTCGATAGCGAGCAGTTTCAAGCCACCATCCCCAGGTCGCGATCCACCCATGATCCGCCCGGCACCAGGCGGAGGATCCTGGTGTTGTCTGGCTCGACGGCGAAGTCGACCCTGAGATGGTCTTCGGGAATGGCCCCCTCGAGCGCGTCGCCCCATTCGATGACCAGGACGCCATCGGCGGCAAGCTCGAAAACGTCGAGATCTTCGAACTCGTTGAAGGAGTGCAAACGATAGACGTCGACATGGACCAGGGGCAGGAACCCTGACCTGTAGCGGCGGACCAGGACGAACGATGGGCTGACCACCGGCTCCTCCACTCCGAGGCCAACGGCGAGACCCCCCGTGAAGAGTGTCTTTCCCGATCCGAGACCACCGGCGAGGACGATCACGTCCCCGGGACGAAGCGATGCAGCCAGCCTGCCGGCAACGGCACGCGTGTCTGCTTCGGTGGGGCAGCGGGTCTCGATCATCCGAACAGCTCCATTTGAGCAGGGTCGGCCGGCTCATCCACCAACCCTGGCTCATCCTCCCGAGGAGTGTCGAGCAACGACCTGACCAGGGTGAAGTCCTCGCGCATCTGATCGGTGATCCGATCACCGCCGCGCAGGGCAGCTGCCGGATGAAAGGTCGGGACCAGCAAGGCGTCCAGCCACCAGCGATGGGGCCGCCCGCGGAGCCGGGTTATCCCGACTTCGGTGTTGAGCAGGAGCTTGGTGGCGAAATTGCCCAGAGTCATTACCACCTCGGGAGAGATCAGCCGGATCTGCTCCCGTAGGTAGCCCTTGCACGAATCGATCTCGTCGGGGCGTGGGTCCCGGTTTCCCGGGGGCCGGCATTTCAAGACATTGGCGATGTAGACCTCCGGGCGCCGGATGCCGATCCCTCCGAGCAAGGTGTCGAGAAGCCGGCCGGCCGCTCCAACGAAAGGCTCCCCCTGCAGGTCCTCGTTCTTACCCGGTGCCTCACCAACGAGCATGAGCCGGGCCTGCGGGTCGCCGACTCCGAAGACGACCTGGGTCCGGGTAGCGGCAAGAGTGCAACGGGTGCAGACGAGGGCGCGCGCCTTCAGGTCCTCGAGAAGCTGGATGCTGTCGGTCACTTCGGACCATTGTGGCAAACAGGTCACAGGCGCGAGGCGCGAATCGCCCTCTCGACTGCGGCAGCGGTGGCCCCGAAGGCGGCCTCGGCCAGCGTTTCTACATCACCGGGAACCGGCCCACAGGAGACGGCGAACACGATGTCCCCGTCGAACCGGGTGTGAACCGGCCGGATACAGGCAGCCAGGGAATCATGCGACCTGACGGCAAGCCTGCTCAGCTCGGCG
>JBFYOJ010000312.1:0-2551 GCA_041303885.1 Acidimicrobiia bacterium
CCGAAGTGGAGTTGCCCCGGGTCGGCCGGGACGACTGGGTGGAGGTGACCGGGATGGTGCGGGAGCCGCATGGAACCCTGGCCGTGGAGTACTACGGGGATCACATCCCTTCCCGGGAC
The DNA here is from genome assembly GCA_041303885.1 of Acidimicrobiia bacterium. Lineage (GTDB taxonomy): Bacteria > Actinomycetota > Acidimicrobiia > Spongiisociales > ZC4RG35 > JARDZU01. The sequence continues at coordinate 120 of JBFYOJ010000312.1, forward strand.
GCCTTCGTACACGGAACGGTCTCCGCGCGGCAGGCCGGGGCGCAGGCGGTGTTCCACCTCCACGATCAAGAGATGCTCGGGGCGGCTCCTGGGCTGGGCATCCCTTCCACGGAGCGTTTCTTCCCGGCCGGCACCGACGGATCTGTGCGCGAGATCGAGAGGTTCCTGGACAGCAATCCCGGCGTGCGGTACTTCGTACTGGTCGACCACGGCATCGTGGCCTGGGCAGAGGATCTCGACTCGGCCGGTGCCCTCGTCGAGGAGAGGCATCACAGTGCGTTGGTGAAGGATGACTGATCCCATCAGAGTGATGGCGGTGGGCACGGTGATGGTCGATGTTCTGGCCGTGGGCATACCCCAGGTCGCCGAGCCAGGGCACGTCGTCTACACCCCGAACAAGATCGAATCCCTCATCGGGGGCCACCCGGTCGATGTTGCCATCGACCTCGCAGAGCTCGGGGTCCCGGCCGCTTCGATCGGGTTGGTGGCAGCGATCGGTGAAGGGATCTACGGGTCCTATGTGGACGGGGTGATCGGACGCTACGACTTCGAGACCTATTTGCAGCGCGTCGCCTCCTGTGACACGGGGACGAACATCGTGCTCGAGGTCACCGGGGAGGATCGTCGCTTTCACATCGACCCAGGGGCCAACTGGGAGCTGAGCCCCCGATTCGTCGCAGACGCCCTCGCCGATTTCGACCCTCAGATACTGACCATCCGGCCCGGATACACCGGGATCGATCGGCAGGTCGTCGAGTTGCTGTCACCCCTCGAGGAGACACTGGTGCTTCTCGACGTGATGCAGCCGCATCCCGACCATCCAGTCGACCTGGTCATCCCCGCACTCGAATACGTAGACCTGGTGCACTGCAACCAGAGGGAAGCGCTCACCGTGACCGGGGCGGCGAATCTCGATGAGGCCGTGGGGGTCTTCTTCGACCAGGGAGTGGGAGCGGCCCTGATCACAGCGGGCGAGCATGGAGCGAGTGTCATCACCACACACCGGGTGATCAGCCAGCAGGGTTTCGAGGTCGATGCCGTCGACGCCACCGGGTGCGGTGACGCTTTCTGCGCCGGCGTGATCGAGTTCCTGATCAACTCAGGCTCGCCCCCGACTCGTGGCACTCTCGATGGGATGAGCGCCGAGGACCTGGCCAGGATGCTGGCCAGGGGTCAAGCGGTCGGAGCTTCGGCCGCCACCAGGCCGGGGTGTGTGGAGGGGGTGTCGAAGCGGACCGTCACCGAGATCTGGTCGCACCAGGGGGAATCCGTCTTCGAGTCGACCGAGATATCAAGGAGGTAAGAAGTGGACCACGTGCAGCCAGAGTTCGAGCCCAACCCGGTGGGAGAGCTGAAGCGGCGGATCTGGGAGGCCTCCGACGAGGAGATCGATCGCATCCTCAGCGAGGACTATGTGATCCCCTCGCCAGGGGAGATGGAGATCCCCGGCTGTTACATCCAGATGACCCACCCTGCCGAGCAGGAGAGAAAGCTCGCCGGCAACGACGTCGTGCTCATCCCGCTCGGGTCGACCGAGCTGCACGGCCCGCACAGTGTCAGCGCCCAGGACACGCTGCAGGTCACCCGGCTGGTCGAGGGGGTTCGCCGTCACACCGCCACACGGGGGTTCGAGGTCAACCTCGCGCTGTCCCCGTGGATCTACGGGAACCATCCCAAGCACCACATCGGGATGATCGGCACCATCCCGATCAGCTCCGGCGTGTTGGAGCGGCAGCTCGTCGACGTGATGTTCGGGCTCTGGGCGCAGGGCTACCGGAAGATGGTGTTCGTCAACAACCACGCCCAGCATTGGATCATCGCCTCGGCCATCGACATCTTCGCCCTTCGTTATCCCGAGTTGCCGTTCTTCGCCGTGGCCGTCGACTGGTGCTGTGCGATGGGGGAGTTCTTCCGCACCGAGGACCGAGGCGGTCCCTTCGAGGATGACTTCATCCATGCCGATGAGGCGGAGACCTCGCTGGCGCTGCTTCTGGCGCCGGAGACCGTTGACATGACCCGGGCCGTCGACACCACTCCGACCGGCTATCTGCCAGACGGCCACTTCAACAGGTCGGCAGCCCAACGCAGCCGGCCCAACCTGTGGTGGAGCGTGCGCAACAACAGCCCTCTCGAGTTCCGTGCCACCCCGGTCGGGGTGGTGGGCAGGGCCACGCTGGCGTCCGCCGGCAAGGCGAAGCGGGCCGTTGCCGCCGCTCTCGGCTACCTGACCCTTCTGATCGAGGACATCCTCGAGACGTTCCCTCCGGGGGTGCTGCCACCCATCGAGGAGGTCACCCTGTTTCGTCAGGATGAGATCGAGGGCTTCCTCCACAGGCCGGGAGAGCCCGGATACCGCAACCCCTACCTGCTCTGGCGGCCATTCGAGTGAGGGCGCCGAGGCCGGCCCTGGGGGAAGCGACAACGTCCCGCTG
>JBFYOJ010000313.1:0-24120 GCA_041303885.1 Acidimicrobiia bacterium
CGATCTCACGGTGACTCTCGCGCAGATCGCCTCAGAGGACGGCGTGGAGGTGTACGCGGCCGAGTACCCCTTGCCCGGCCCGACCGACGGGCTTTGGTCCCAGTGGGGGCAGGGGATAGCCCTCGGGGATGGTCGCCACCTCTCCGCAGTCGGCGATCATCTCGGTGTCGACGGCAACTCCCATTTCTTTGTCTACGACTCCGCTGATCGCACCCTCACCAGATTCGCCGACGTCCTGTCCACCGTGCCCCATGAGTCAGGGGGATTCGGTTACGGGAAGATCCACGCCCAGATGGTGATGGATCGATGCGGGACGGTGTGGGCGGCGACCTATTGGGGCACCCGGGACGACCTCGCCTACGAGGGTGGCTATGAAGGCGACCGGCTCCTGGCCATCGACCCCAGGGGGCTGACCATCAGCGATCACGGCGCCATCGCAGGCGAGTACGGGATCCCGACGATGACGATCACCACCGACGGGGCCACCGTGGTCGCCGGCTCGGTCGACGTCGAGTCGGGTGACGTGGACCGGGGAGTGCTCACTGTCTTCGACACATCGAGCGGCGAGGTGGTGAACCGGGCCGACGACCCGCGCCAGGAGGGATTCCGGGCACTGGCCATCGACCCGGTGAGCGGTGGAGTGGCCTACTCCATCGGCGACGCGAGCCTGGCCGCCCTCGATCCCGGATCGGGTCAGATCACCGACCTCGATCTCACCCTGCCCGGTTGGTGGCTGCGGGCCGTGACCCGCCCGACCCCCGACGGCACCGTGTACGGGGTCACCGACGATGAGCCCATCCTCTTCTCGACGGCAGGTGATGGATCGCTCGAAGAGCTCGGCGACCCGGGTGGGACCACTACCTCCCTGGCAATGACCCCTGACGGGGCCACTTTGTTCTGGATGCCGGAGGCTCATGGCGGCGCCTGGGAAGTGGGGGCCAACATCATGTCGATGGACACGGCCACCGGAGACATGACCGAGGTCGTGTCGCTGCTCGACCCGTTCGAGGAAGCCCTGGGGCTGCTTCCGGGCGGGACCTACTCCGCCGTCTACGACCAGGGCAGGCTGATCCTCGGTGTCAACGCATCTGCGCTGGACGACGATTCGGGATTCGGGACCGTCGTGCTGGTCGTCGTGGAAGGAGTATGACGAAACGGGCCGTAGTGCTGGCAGCGGCCCTCCTGGCCGTGGCATGCACCACCCCTGGCACCACGTCCGGGACACAGGGCCCCGCCGAGACGACCGCACCCCCTCAGACCGCCGATACGATCCCCCCCGGGACCCAGGGTGAGATGACCTGCTGGTCGAGTCCCGTGGCCACCACCCCGGGCACGATCCGGTTCGAGGACGTGACCGACCAGCTTGGATTGATCGAGCCCTTGGTCGGCATGTACGGGCACGTAGCGGCTTTCGGTCTGGTGAACGGCGACCTGTTCGCCGACCTGGTGGTCGGGACGTTTGGCGACCGGGATCCCGAGGAATACCAGGAACGTGGCGCCGACGGCCCAGCACCCGACCGCCTGTTCCTCACCGACCCGAACCTGACGCTCGACGAGCAATGGAGCACAGAGTTGGGCCGGACCTCGGGAGCGGTCTTCGCCGACTTCGACGCAGACGGGGATGACGACCTCTTGGTGGTGCGCCATGCAGGCAGGGATGGCGACTTCCCCGTCCCCAGCCGAATCTATGAGAACCTCGACGGAGCCCTCCAGCCTCACAGTGAGCCGTTGCCGGGTGACTTTCGCGGCCGCACCCCCGCGGTGGCAGACTTCGATGGCGACGGGATGCTCGATGTCTATGTGTCCGAGGACAACTCCGGTGAGACGGGGGGCCTCCTTCTCCACAACGACGGCTCCCTCGGGTTCTCCGACGCAACCGATGGATCGGGGCTGGAGGGGGTTTTCGCCCTCAGCGCCGCTGCCGGTGACCTCAACAACGACATGCTGCCCGACCTGGCCACTTCGACTGCGGTCTTCATCAACATGGGCGGGATGGAGTTCGAGGACGTCACTCCGGCCGGCTATGAGGCCGAGCCCATCGGAGATGAGGATGATCCAGCCGGAGTCGCTGTCGGCGACCTGAACCGGGACGGCCTCACCGACATCGTCGTCGGTCAGCATTACCGGGCGACGGTCGAGTTCGACGACGAGGTCCCGGTGCGGCTCTTCCTCGGGACCGGCGGCGACGTCCCCGGGTTCGAGGAGGCGACGGAGACCGCCGGTCTCACTCCCCTCCCGACATTGGCCCCCCATGTCGATATCGCCGACGTGGACAACGACGGCTGGCCGGACATCGTGACAAGCGCATCGGCCGAAGATGGGACCGCACCCGCGATCTACCGCAACACCGGGTCGGGCCAGCTCTCCTTCGAGGTGTCTGCCGGGCTCGGATCGGACCAGTACTGGATCGGCGGGCCGATGACGGACATCGACCACGACGGGCGATTGGATCTGTTCGCGGTGGAGTGGGAGCCGTCGCTCCCGTCGATCATGTTCCGGAACACCGGAGACACCGGCCACTGGCTGGAAGTGTCGATCGGGCTGCCCGGGGATGGCATCGGCTCACTGATCGGCGTATCGACCACGGACGGGTCGGTCGTCGGACAACTCGAGATCGGCGTCGGCGGCGGCTACTCGTCGGGTCGGCTCCCGGTGGCCCATTTCGGGCTCGGAGACGAAACGGTCGTGGACCTGACCATCACCTTGCCCGATGGCACCGGCACATCTCTGCCCGGCGTGACCGCTGACCAGCACCTTCGCTGGCCGAACGGGTGCTGACTCCCCCATTGTCGGTTCCCGCGTCCGATCCTCTTGGGTAGCATCCCGGCCATGACCGACCTCGTCAGCAGACACTCCGACGTGATCGCTCCCGTGATTGCCTTCGACACCGAGGTTCACGCCGTCAAAGCCGAGGGCATCTGGATCACCGACATCAATGGCCGCCGTTGGGCCGACTTCGCTTGTGGCATATCTGTCACCAATCTCGGCCACAACCACCCCGCCGTGGTCGAGGCCGCCCATCGTCAGATCGACAAGCAGATGCACTCCGGTTCGATCGTGCGCTACGACGCCATCGTCGAGGCCGCCGAGCGTCTGCGGGCCATCACCCCACCGGGGATCGACAAGTTCGCCTTTGCCAACTCGGGGGCCGAGGCGGTCGAGGCTGCCGTGAAGCTGGCCAAATACTCGACAGGCCGTCAGGGAGTTGTCATCTTCCGTGGGGGCTTCCACGGCCGGACGATGGGCGCGGTCAGCTACACCACCTCCAACGCCCGCTACCGGGATGGGTATCACCCGGTTCTCGGCTCGGTGTTCATTGCCCCGTTCCCCCACCCGTACCGGTGGGGAAAGAGCGAGGATGAGGCGGTCGATCATTCGCTCACCGAGTTGGGCCTGCTGTTCAAGCACGTCGTCTCACCTCACAACATCGCCTGTTTCCTGGTCGAGCCGGTCCAGGGCGAAGGCGGGTACTTCCCGGCCCCGGCCAGGTTCATCAGTGCCCTGCGGGAACTGGCCGACGAGCACGGGATCATGCTGGTGTTCGACGAGGTGCAGACCGGGTTCGGTCGCACCGCCGAGTGGTTCGCCGCCGATCACTACGAGGGCAAACCCGACATCATGGCCATGGGCAAGGCCATCGCCAACGGTCTCCCGCTATCGGCCTATGGCGCCTCACGCGAGATGATCGATGCCTGGCCGCGGGGGGCGCATGGCACGACTTTTGGGGGCAACCCTGTCTCCACCGCGGCCGCGGTCGCGGTGATGGACACCATGGAAGGCCTCCTCCCCCACGCCCGGGATCTCTCCAAGCAGGCCTTCGAGAGATTCCACGAGTTGGCCGGGAAGCACCCGACGATCGGAGACGTGCGGGGCCTGGGGTTGATGATCGGCGTGGAGTTGGTGACCGACCCGAAGAGTCGCGCGCCGGATGAGCTGGCCTTCAAGCATGTCGAGAAGTACGCCTTCGATCGGGAGCTGATCATGATCAGCTGTGGGTCGGATCACAACGTGATCCGATTCATCCCGCCTCTGATCACGACTCGCGAAGAGCTCGATTGGGCCATCGACCTGGTCGACGAGGGCCTCACCAGCTGGGAGAGCAACTCCTAGATCGCCCCGAAGAGCGGGAAACTCATTCTTCGAAGATGCCGGACCGCGGGATCGCCCAGATCACGAACACATTGAACGCGATGATGAGTAGTGCCCAGAACGGGTAGTAGGGGATGAAGGCGAAATTGGTGAGGACGCTGAGGACGGCGACCACGATGGCGAAGATGCCGGCGACCCGGCTCGCCGAGAACAGGTAGAAGCCTGCGATCGCCACCAAGACCCCGAGCACCAAGTGCACCCATCCCCAGGTCGACAGATCGAGGTCGAGCAGGTAGCCCGGGGTCGCGGTGTAGAACTCCTCACTCATGATCGCGGCGAGGCCCTGGAATACCTGGAAGATGCCGACCATGATCATCATGGTGGCGGCGAACATGACTCCGATCCCGGCGGCCAACTCCGCCCCGGAGATCTCGGAAGTTCTTTCCCTATCGGTCATTCTCGATCCTCTCGATTCGGACGACGGAAGCTACAGCACAGATCGCGGTGCACGCGGCCATCCGCAGCGAGATGACACACTCTCTTCATGAGCCGACGGGGTTTGGCTGCGATCGGGGTTCTGCTGTCCCTCGTCGCAGGATGCAGCACGGCCGAGATGGCGGAGACCGGGACCTCGGTCGAGCCCACTCCGACGACGCACCCGGTGCCGGTCTCCACTGTGTCGACCGTCGACTCCGTGACGACCACCACGGATCCACCCACATCGACGACGCAGTCCGCGGGCGCCACGACGACCACCGCATCGCCGCCTACCACAAACGCTCCACCCACCACCGGCGGTCCGACCACGGCTCCTGCACCCGGGTTCGAATCGTCGGTCGGCGCGATCACCGCCGATGACCTGTATGCGTCCTGGCTTCCCGGCTGCCCGGTGCCTGCGGACCAACTGCGGGCTGTGAACGTGACCCATTGGGGATTCGACGGCCAGACGCACAGGGGCAGGTTGATCGTCGCGGCGAGTGTCGCCGAGGACATGGTCGATATCATGCATGAGCTGTACTCGGCACGCTTCCCAATCGAGCTGATGCAGCCGGTCGACGTATACGACGGTGACGACAATCGGAGCATGGCCGCCAACAACACCAGCGCATTCAACTGCCGCCCGGTCACCGGCGGATCGTCGTGGTCAGAGCACTCGTACGGAAGGGCGATCGACGTCAACCCACTTGTCAATCCCTACGTGAGAGGTGGGACCGTTCTCCCCCCGGCAGGCAGGCGCTACGCCGATCGCAGCCTGAACGAGCCGGGGATGATCCACGCGGGTGATGACGTTGTCGACGCATTTGCCGATCGAGGTTGGGTGTGGGGCGGGACGTGGTCGTCTCCCAAGGACTACCAGCATTTCTCCACCACAGGTCGCTGAGCGGGAACCGATCGTCCCGGTCCGCCATCGAACCGTCATGCGAAAGCTGATCGGACTGGCGGTGGCGACGATGATGACCGTGTCAGCCTGTGGTGAAGGCGGGCTCGTCCTCACCGAAGACGCCGATGCGCCGGTGCTTCAGATCCGCTCGGAGGGTGGTCTCGTCCCGATCGAGCGGATCGACACGTGGGGACCAAGCTACACGCTGCTCACCGACGGGCGTCTCATCCACGAAGGGCCGGTGACCATGATCTACCCCGGGCCCCTCCTCCCCAACACGCAGGTGGCCACGGTGACCGGTGAGGAGATGGACCGGATCCTGGGCCTCATCGAGGAGATCGGCCTCCCTGGGATGGTCTCGGAGCGTGACGACTCGGCTTCAGGAGACATTGCCGACGCCACCACCGAGGTCTTGACCTACTGGGACGCCGACGGGGAGCACACCTATTCGGTCTATGCCCTCGGGATGCACTCCGACCCCACCCCTGCCACGGCAGCCGCGGCCGAGCTCGTCGAGACCCTGTCCGCCGCAACGTTCTCCGGCGAGTCCGAGCCATACGCCGGCGACCGGGTGAGAGTGATCGCCGGTGTCTCCCAACTCGTTCCCGAGCCCGGATTCGAGGACATACGGCCATGGCCCCTCCCCGGAGAGGACCCGGGCGAATGGGCCCGGGTGGCGTCGGGCCGATCCTGCCAGGTGTTCGGGCCAGGAACTTTCGAGATCTTCACTGACGCCACCCAGGTGACCCAATGGCTGCACCCGAACCCGATGATGGATGCGCCCACCTACACCCTCGTGGTCAGGCAGCTACATCCTGGCGAGCCGGACTGCCCGGTTTGATCACGACGGGAGCCATTCGGCCAAAGTCAGCCAGTATCGAGTCAGCCGCTGATGATCGGGACTCTCTCCATCGCGGCGGCGATCCGCTCCTCAGGGTAGGCGTAGTCGACCAGCTCCCCGGCGAAGTAGGCCTGATAGGCGGCCATGTCGAAGTGGCCATGCCCGGACAGGTTGAACAGGATCACCTTCTCCTCCCCGGCTTCCTTGGCCTTCTCCGCTTCGATCATGGCCGCGGCCACGGCGTGGGTCGGCTCCGGTCCTGGGATGATCCCCTCACAGCGAGCGAACTGAACGGCCTTGTCGAAGGTCTCGGTCTGATGCAGTGCGACCGCCTCGATGATCCCCTGGTCCTTGAGCAGAGAGACCAGTGGCGCCATGCCGTGATAGCGAAGACCACCGGCGTGAATCGGATCGGGCACGAAATCGTGACCCAGGGTGTGCATCTTCACCAGCGGGACCATCCCAACTGTGTCGCCGAAATCGAACTGGTAGCTGCCCCGGGTCAGGGAAGGTGCCGCCGCCGGCTCTACCGCGATCACGGTCGGGTCCATCCTCCCCGCCAGCTTCTCCCGCACAAACGGGAAGCTGAGCCCGGCGAAGTTGGACCCTCCGCCGGCACATCCGATGACGACATCGGGTGTCTCTCCCACCAGGGCGAGCTGCTTCAGCGCCTCTTCACCAATGATGGTCTGATGCATCAGCACGTGATTGAGCACTGATCCCAGGGAGTAGTTGGTGTCGTCATTGGTGGCCGCCACCTCGACCGCTTCGGAGATGGCTATGCCGAGACTGCCGGGAGTGTCCGGGTCGGCGTCGAGGATCCTTCGCCCTGCCTGGGTCCGGTCGGACGGTGAAGGGTGGACGGTTCCGCCCCAGGTCTCGATCATGGCCTTCCGGTAGGGCTTCTGGTCATAGGAGGCGCGCACCATGAACACCTCGCACTCGATCCCGAACAATGCGCTGGCGAACGAGAGCGCCGAGCCCCATTGTCCGGCGCCGGTCTCGGTGGACAGTTTCTTGACTCCTGCTTTCGCGTTGTAATAGGCCTGGGCCACAGCCGTGTTCGGCTTGTGAGACCCGGCGGGGCTCACTCCCTCGTACTTGTAGTAGATGTGTGCCGGGCCGCCGATCAGCTTCTCCAGGTTGTGGGCGCGATAGAGAGGGCTCGGCCGCCACAGCCGGTAGACCTCCCGAACCTCCTCGGGGATTTCGACGAATCGCTCCGTGCTCACCTCCTGGAGGATCAGATCCATCGGGAACAGAGGAGCGAGATCGTCGGGGCCGACCGGCTGGTGGGTGCCGGGGTGGAGCACCGGGGGCGGGGGGACCGGGAGGTCGGGGACGATGTTGTACCAGTGGGTGGGGAGCTCGGATTCGGGGAGGACGATCTTGGTAACCATGACCTGAAAGGTACACAGATCCTCGATGGAGTAGCTTGGCCATCGCCAGCGTTCTCAGGAGAATCGATGACCGCTCAACGCCTGGTGAATCGTCGTGTGGCGATCAAGGAGATGGGCAAGGCCGGCCTCGCCATCGTCGTTTTCGGTGCAGTCGCCTGCGCCGATCAAACCGGTGCCGGATCCACCACCACCATCCCATTCACCACCACTTCGGGGCCACCGGCGACGAGCGTCACCACCTCCGGGGGTGCGACCACGACCCTCACGACCGGCTCGACCGCATTCCAACGTGTGGACCTGGACGTCGTGTCCGCCTACGTCCTCTACCGGGAGGGCGAGGCAGCCCTGATCGATACCGGCGTGGATGGAAGCGCCGAAAGTATCGAATCAGCCCTCACCGAAGCCGGGCTCGGCTGGGCCGCGCTGGGTCACGTCATCCTCACCCACAAGCACCCAGATCACGTCGGGAGTCTCGGGGCGGTGCTGGAAGCCGTTCCAGATGCGGCGGTCTATGCAGGCGCCCCCGACATTCCTGCCATTGCCTCGGTCATCGTGCCCCAGCCGGTCGCCGACGGCGACGTTGTCTTCGGTCTCGACATCATCGAGACCCCCGGTCACACCGCAGGGCACATATCGATCCTGGACAGCGCCGCCGGGATCCTGGTCGCCGGCGACGCCCTCAACGGGGCCGGTGGCAGCGTGGATGGGCCAAATCCCGCTTTCAGCGAGAACATGACGTTGGCTCTCGACTCGGTTCGGAAACTGGCCGGGTTCAGCTACGAGGTGGCGCTGTTCGGGCACGGTGAGCCGCTGCTCGAGGGGGCTTCCGCTGCCGTCGCCGATCTGGCCGCCGGCGGGGGCTGACCCGCCGCCCCCACACCGCATACCATCGCGGGATGGACGAACTCGGTGAGCTGGCCATCGGTCTCCTCATCGTGCTCGGTCTTTTCGGAGTCGTCGTCCCGGTGCTCCCCGGACTTGCCCTCGTGGTGGGCGTCGTCTTCTTGTGGGCGTTCGTCGAGGGGACCGGGCTCGCTTGGGGTGTGGCGGCCCTGTCACTCGTCATTGGCGGAGTGGGGACCTTCATCAAGTACTCGATCCCCAAGCGGAAGCTCAACGCGTCGGGAATCCGGAACAGCACTCTGATTCTCGCCACCGCCGTGGCAATCGCCGGCCTGTTCGTGATCCCCGTGATCGGGGCCCCGGTCGGGTTCGTGCTGACGATCTACCTGGTCGAGCGCAGCCACGGCGACCACGAGCACGCCTGGCAACGCACAAAGCAGTCGTTGAAGGCGGTAGCCGCCTCGATCGGCATCGAGCTCGCTGCCGGCCTGCTCATCGCCGCAATCTGGTTCGGCGTGGCCATCTTCACCTGACCTAGTCCTCGGTGGCCTCCGCAGCCTTCGAGGCGATCTCAATGACCACCGACTCGTTGGCCAGAGTGGTGACGTCGCCGAGATGACGGTTCTCCGAGATGTCCTGAAGCAGCCGGCGCATGATCTTGCCCGACCGGGTCTTGGGCAGGTCATCGGTGAACACGATCGATTTCGGTTTGGCAATAGGGCCCAGGGTGTGAGCTACGTGATCGCGAAGCTCGGCCAGCAACTCCTCATCGCCGACCACATCCATCCTCAGGGTGACGAAGGCGGCAATCGCCTGACCGGTGACCTCGTCCTTGCGACCGACGACTGCGGCTTCCGCCACGGAGATGTGCGAGACGAGCGCCGACTCCACCTCGGTGGTCGAGATGTTGTGTCCGGCGACCAGCATGATGTCGTCGACCCGCCCGAGGAGCCAGTAGTAGCCCTCCTCGTCCCGTTTGGCGCCGTCCCCGGGGAAGTATCGGCCCGGAAACCTCGACCAGTAGGTGTCGGCGTAGCGCTGGTTATCGCCGTAGATGGTGCGGGCCATCGCCGGCCAGGGACGGGTCAGGACCAGGTAGCCACCTCCGCCCAGGGAAACCGATTCGCCCTCGTCGTTGACCACGTCGGCGGCGATCCCGGGGAAGGGAATGGTGGCCGAGCCCGGCTTGGTGGCGGTGATGCCCGGTAGGGGTGTGATCATGATCGCCCCCGTCTCGGTCTGCCACCAGGTGTCGACCACCGGGCAGGTGCCCCCGCCGATGGTCTGCTGGTACCAGATCCACGCCTCCGGGTTGATCGGCTCTCCCACCGTCCCGATCAGACGCAACGAAGACAGGTCGTGCTTCAGCACGTGCTCCTCGCCCCATTTCATGAAGGTGCGGATCGCAGTCGGGGCGGTGTAGAAGATGGTGACGCCGTAGTCCTCGATGATCTGCCAGAGCCGATCGAGATGGGGATAGTTGGGAGCCCCTTCGTACATGACACTCGTGGTGCGATTGGAGAGGGGCCCGTAGACGATGTAGCTGTGCCCGGTGACCCACCCGATGTCCGCCCCGCACCAATAGACGTCGGTGTCCGGCTTGAGGTCGAACACGTAGTGGTGTGTCGTGACGATGCCGGTGAGATAGCCGCCCTGGGTGTGGACGATGCCCTTCGGCCGGCCGGTGGTGCCGGAGGTGTAGAGGATGTAGAGGGGATCCTCGGCGTTGAGGTTGACCGGCTCACATTTGGTCGGCTGGCCTTCGACCAGGTCGTGCCACCAGATGTCACGACCTTCCACCATGTCCACCCCGTGAGCGGTCCGCTCGAGGACAATGACGTGCTCGACGTCCGGTGTGCTCTCGAAGGCGATGTCGGCATTGACCTTGAGCGGGACGACATTGCCACCACGCCAGGCGCCGTCCTGGGTGATCACGACGTGGGCCTCGGCGTCGAGGATCCGGCTGGACAGGGCGTCCGAGGAGAAGCCGCCGAACACCACCGAATGGACCAGCCCGAGACGGGCGCAGGCGAGCATGGCGATGGGCAGCTCGGGAACCATCCCCATGTAGATGGCGACCCTATCCCCCTTCACCAAGCCCAAACCCTTCAACCCGTTGGCGAACCTGCACACCTCACTGAATAGCTCTCGGTAGGTCAAGGTGCGGCTGTCGCCTGGCTCGCCGACCCAGTGGTATGCGGCCTGATCGCCGTGATCGGCGAGATGCCGATCGAGGCAGTTGACCGACAGGTTGAGCTCACCGTCGGCGAACCACTTGAAGAAGGGCGGGTTGGAGTCGTCGAGGATCTGGGTTGGCTCCTTGTGCCAGGTGATCCGGCTCAGGGCCTGCTTGTGCCAGAAGCCGAGATAGTCGGCCTCCGCCTCCTCATGGATGCCGGGTTGGGCGTTGGCCTGGGCGACGAATTGGGGGGAGGGCTCGAACTTTCGATCCTCCGAGAGCAGGTTCTCGAGGGCCTGGGACATCTCCGCCTATTCCTCCTCATCTGTGTCGGCTGCGGAAACTACCAGCGGTTTCCTGGCCTGCCACCAGGTGGCCAGACCGGTGAGGGCGGCAAGGATGATCAACACGTCGCCGACTTGGGCGTAGAAGGTGGTGTCTGGCCGCCCGGCGAACACCCCGTAGAGGATCTCCTCCGTTCCCAGCCCGGTTTCTTCGAGGAGCTCACCCGAAGGGGGAATCACAGTTGACTTCCCGGTGACTGCGGCGTGGATGACGTCGACCCCGAGCTCGGCAGCCCGCATCCGGGTCATCCCGATGAACTGGTCAGAGCCCGGCGTGGTCCCATAGGACCCCTCATTGGTCGCCACGACGATCAGATTGGCCCCGGCCTGGACATGTTGGCGCGGATAACGGGAGAACCCGCCTTCGAAAGAGATCACCGACCCCATCCGGTGCCCCCCATCGAGGTCGAACACCACCGGGCCGTCGCCTGGGATCATGTCCCGGGGCACCTGGTCGAGATCGGGGATCCACTCGAAGAGGGGGCGCCAGGGGATGTACTCCCCGAACGGGACCGGATGTTGCTTCCGGTACTCGCCCACGATCTCCCCCTCGGGGTTGAACACGACGTTGGCGTTGACCCAGTGGGTCTCGTTGAGAGGACGGTCGCTCCCCACCAGGAACCAGGCGCCGATGCGCCGGGCTTCATCGGCGATCGCCGCTCCGATCTCCGGGTTCTGCACCGGGTCGGCGTTCGTAGATCCTGTCGAGCCCTCCGACCACACCACCAGAAACACCGATCCGGGCTCGATCTGCCGGGTCAGCTCAAGATGCTGCTCGAAGGTGCGCAGCCGCTCGTCCGGTGGGCAGTGCTCGAAGGGACATGGGGTGGAGCCTTGGACGATGGCCACCCGCTCGCCGGCGAGCAGATACTGCTCCTGCTGGAACTGGGGGATCAACGAGCCGAGTGCAAGTACCGGCAGGGGTGCGAGCAACCACCAGTTCCTCGGTTTTCGGAGAAAGGTCACGATCGCCGCCCCGACCATCACCACCATCACGGTGAGACCGGTGGTCCCGTAGACCGGGGCAAGGGCACGCGCCCAGGCCTGATCGGAGAGGGCGTAGCCGGCCGCACCCCATTCGAACCCGTTCACCGGGAACCGATACCGGAGCAGCTCCATCAGGGCCCACCCACCGACGGCGAGTAGGAACCAGATGCCCGGAGATCGGTCGTTGTACTTGGACAACCACCAGCCATAGGCGGCGAGGAACGCGCCCTGGATGATGACCAGTGGGATCACTGCGATCAGACCCAGCTCGGACAGCCACCAGATGAGACCGCCGAAGAAGGCCAGACCGTACAGCGCGCCGTAGAGCAAGCCCTGTCTGCGACCGAAGGTGGTTCGCAACCCGGCCAGGAACAGAGCGATCCCGGGCAGGATCAGCCACCCCGGGCCAAGGCGGGGAAAGGCGAATACCGAGAGACCCGCCCCGGCCAGGACGAGAACGGCACCGATCATCGCCGGCAGGGTAGGAAGACGCCGTCCCCACCGTAGAGTGACCTCGATGTGGGAAGGTGATGTGTGGGTGGCGGTGCGAGCGGCACGGGTCGGTGCCGAGATCGTGCGGCGCGGCTTCGATGAGGATTTCACCACCGAATTGAAGGGTGCGGTCGATCCGGTGACCGAGGTCGACCGGGATGCGGAGGAGGCGATCAGGGCCGTCATCGCGAGCCACTTCCCGAGCGACGCCATCCTCGCAGAGGAAGCGGGCGGGCCCGACTGGCGGAGTCATCGCGTCTGGATCGTCGACCCTCTCGATGGCACGGTCAACTTCGTGAACCGGATTCCTCAGGTCGCGGTGTCGGTGGCCCTTTGGAGCGACGGCAGGCCCCTGGTCGGGGTGGTGGTGGACGTGGCCCGTGAGGAAGAGTTCGTTGCCGCCCTCGGCGAGGGGTCGCACTGCAACCAGAAGCCGATCCATGTCTCGGAGACCTCGCTCCTGCAGGACTCGCTGCTCGTCACCGGCTTCCCATACGACCGGCAAGAGCACGCCGGCGCCTATCTCGCCGTGATGGAGCAGGTGATGATGCGAAGCCGGGGAACGAGGAGAATGGGGGCGGCCGCCCTCGACATGGCCTGGGTCGCCTGCGGGCGCTTCGACGGCTACTGGGAGCATGGTGGGCCTCATGGGGTGAAGCCGTGGGACACGGCGGCGGGCACGCTCCTGGTCACCGAGGCCGGGGGGACGGTCACCGACAGCAAGGGATCGGTCAACCAGTTGGAGCCTGCGGCATTCGTGGCAACGAACGGGAAGATCCACGAGGACCTGCGCCAGATCGTCGACGACTTCATGCCGGCGCATCTTCAATGACGTACCACGACCACCACTTCCATCCGCTTGGTTACGCCGAACTCGTCAATGGGCTCGAGCTGATGGATGCCTCCGACATCGGCGAGGTGCTCCGGCGGGTCGCGACCAGGGCCGACCAGGTGGAAGGGCCGGTCGTCGGCCAGCGCCTCAACGACGAAGGTCTCCACGAGAAACGGCTGCCAACCAGGAAGGACCTCGACGAGGTGGTGGCCGAGCGCCCGGTGCTCCTCTACCGATACTGCGGTCACATCGCCGTGGCCAACAGTGCGGCCCTGAAGCTGGCAGGGATCGGATCGGGCACATCCGACCCTGAAGGCGGGTCCTTCGACCGCAACGCCGATGGCGAGCCGACCGGAGTGCTGCGGGAGACCGCGATTGCAGTTGCGTCCAGGGCAATCAGCCCTCTCGTCCCCGGCCCGTCCGACGCGGAGATCCTGCGCGCCCTGGGTCAGCTGCCGGCGATGGGGATCGGCTCGGTTACCGGGATCGTCTCGGTGGGCGAGCCCCTCTGGTGCGGTGTGCCGAACGAGCTCGATGTCCTCTGCCGCCTTGCCCCTGCCCTCCCCATCGACGTGGACGTGCTGGTGATCGCAGGCAACCCGGCAGAGCTGGCCGATGCTGCCGAGCAGATACGGAGAAGCGCCGGCAGGATCCGCTTCCTCGGCTGGAAGGAGTTTGCCGATGGGAGCTTTGGCGGCCATACCGCCGCGATGCACGAGCCGTTCAGCGACCGTCCCGACACCCGTGGCACCGACCGGCTCGACCGGGAGCACGCCATGACCATGTCCCGCGCCACGACCATGCTCGGTGGCTCCGTCGCCATCCATGCCATTGGCGATCGGGCCAACGACGCGGTGCTGGACCTGTTCGGGGACCTGATCAAAATGGGGGCGGATCCCACCCGACTCAGAGTGGAGCACGCCTCGATTCTGACCGACGAGGCGATCGAGCGGATGGCGAGGCTCGGGGTCACTGCTTCCGTGCAGCCCGCCTTCCTCGCCTCGGAGTCTTCCTGGCTGGAGAAGAGGCTCGGGCCAGACAGGATCGATCGGGTCTACCCATTCCGATCACTGCTCGAGGCCGGTGTCCCGCTACTCGGTGGCAGCGACTCCCCGGTCGAGCACCCCGACCCCGAGATTGGGATCCGGGCGGCTATCGACCGGCACGGCCTCAACCCGTCCCAGGGCATCACCCTGGACCAGGCAAGGGCCCTATTCGGCCCGGCGGGCCGCTTCTGAGGGCGGGCGGCCTCAGACACGCAGGACGTCGGCAAGGGCCTGATACTCCCCGATCTCGTTGTAAAGACAGGCAGATATTCGGAGCAACTGGCTGGGCCATTTCGGCCAGTTCATCACCAGCGTCACGAACCCAGCGTCGATCAGCTCGTCCATGCGGGGCGAGAGGTCACCGATCGGGTCGGGACCCTCAGCCTCCGGCAGTCTGATCGCGGCCATGCTGCCCACCATCCCGTCCGGGGCGGGTAGGGCGGTACCGACCGCAGTTGCGATGATGCGCCGGCCTTCGAGAACCAGCTCGTGGTTCCGCTTCATGACCGCCTCCCAACCTCCTGACTCGAGCGAGCCGACCAGCTCGAGAGCATCGGGGACCACCGCCCATGCGCTGAAATCGTCGGTGCCGAGCCAGTCGAATAGAAGCTGATAGCGGTCGTCGAGCTCGGCGATTGGGGCGTTGTACCCATGTGAGATGACCGTGGGCATAGTCACCTTCCGGCGGTCCCTCCTGGCGTGCAGGAATGCGGCGCCTTTCGGGGCACAGACCCACTTGTGGAGGTTCCCCGTATACCAACTGGCTCCGAGCCGATCGAGGTCGAGTGGGACCTGGCCCGGGCCATGGGCGCCGTCGATCAGCACCGGGACCTCCGGTTCCAACGCGGAGACGATCTCGTCGATGGGGAACACGAGTGCGGTGGGAGAGGTGATGTGATCCACCACCGCCAGCTTGGTCCTGGGGGTGGTCGCGGCGAGCACCGCATCGGTCACCTGTGAGGGGTCTTCTATGGGGAAAGGCACCCTGGCCACCGCCACCTCGGCGCCGGTCCGCTCCGCAGTGAAGCGGAGGATCTGCCGTACGGCGTTGTAGTCATGAGCGGTGGTGAGGAGCTGGTCTCCGGGCTCGAAATCGGGCTCCATCGACCTGAGCACCGAGGCAACCCCGGTGGTGGCGTTGCGAATGGGTGCGATCCCGGCCGGGTCCGCCCCCACGAACCCTCCGATCGACTCACGTGCCCTGTCCATCGCCGCGGACAGGTCGCGGGCGACGAAGCGGGTTGGGTTGGCCTCGAATCGCCGCCGCCAGGAGGTCTGGGCGACCAGGACTTCGTCGAGCACCGCCCCGAAAGACCCGTGGTTGAGATGGTGGGTTCCTGGCTCGAGCGCCCACATACGGCGAACCTTAGGGAGTATCGACAGCCCCCTGGCTACCGTGCCCGCTCATGTTCGATTTCACCAAAGTGACCCCGCAATACATCAAAGACGAGGTCGCCGAAACCGTTGCCAGGGCCGAGGAGATCGCAGCGCGGCTCACCGACCCGGACATCCCGGGCACGTACGACGAGGTCATCGCCCCGCTCGACGAGATCATCGAGTTGGTTCGCCGCACCCAGCATCACACCGAGTTCATGAAGGAAGTCCATCCCGACCCTGATGTCCGCGAGGCCGGTGTCGAGGCGGCCGAGATCCTCAAGCGGTGGTGGCAGTTCCCCGAGTCACCGTGGTCGGTGGAACTGGCCTTCCGACCCGAGCTGTACCGGGCCGTCGAGAGATTCGCTGCCACTGCGGAGGCAGCTTCGTTGACTGGAGAGCGGGCGCGATTCCTGGAGACCATACGTGCCGACCTCCGTCTGGTGGGCCACCAGTTGAGCCCTGAGGATCGCAATGCCCTGGAGTCGATGTCGAATCGGCTGATCGTCCTGCAGAGCCAATTCGCCAAGAACATCGCCGACGACGAGACGCACTTGCTGATCGGCGATGACGACCTGGACGGGCTCCCCGGAAGCTATGTCAAGAGCTTGGATCGGGACGAGAGAACCGGCTCGTACAAGGTCACGATGGCCTACCCCGACTATGTCCCTTTCATGGAGAACTCGTCACGACGGGACCTCAGGGAGGAGCTTCGGTTCCGATATGAGAACCGGGCAGCAAAGGCGAATCGCGCGCTCCTGCAGGAGGCTGTCGACCTCCGTCTCCGGATGGCAAGGCTGCTCGGCTTCGAGTCATGGGCCGATCGGGTCCTCTCGACCCGGATGGCCAAGAGCAAAGACCGGGTGCAGGCGATGTACGACGCTCTGATCCCGAAGCTGAAGGTCAAGGCAGAGCAGGAACTGGCCAAGGTCGCCGGTCTCCTCGAGACAGACACCGGGGACCGCCAGGTCCGGGGATGGGATTGGAACTACTACGACACCCAGATCAGGAAGAACGAGTACGGGGTGGACCCGATGGTGGTCGCCGAGTACTTTCCGATGGAACAGGTGCTGGACGGCATGTTCGGCCTGACCTCTGAGGTATTCGGTCTCGACTATCGGAGGATCGAGGCGCCCGTCTGGCATGAGGACGTCCTCGTCTATGCGGTCACCGACTCGGCCACACACGACCTGATCGGGCACTTCTATCTCGATCTCTATCCGAGGCCGGGCAAGTTCACCCACGCCGCCGACTTCCCCGGGGTCTCCGGTAAGCGACTCAGCGATGGGACCTACCAGACACCGACAACGGTGATGGTGTGCAACTTCACCAAGCCGACCGCGGACACTCCCTCCCTTCTCCAGCACGGGGAGGTGGAGACCCTGTTTCACGAATTCGGCCATGCTCTCCACGACCTGGTCGCTCACTGCGACCTGGCCCGGTTTTCCGGAGCGGACACCGTGTGGGACTTCGTCGAGGCGCCGAGCCAGATCATGGAGCACTGGACCTGGAAGCCCGAGGTCCTGGCCAGGTTCGCCCGCCATCATCGGACCGGTGAGCCCATTCCGGCCGAGTTGGTCGACGGCCTGGTGGCGGCCAGGCAACTCAACTCCGGCATTTTCTATTTGCGTCAGATCCAGTTCGGTCTCCTCGACCAGGATCTCCATGGGCCGGACGAAGTGAAGGACCTCGATGCAATCCTGCTCAGCGCGGTCGCCGTCTCCCTGCTCCCCTACCAAGATGGGACCTTCTTCTTGGGCTCGTTCGGCCACCTGATGGGCGGGTACGACGCCGCCTACTACGGGTACTTATGGGCCGAGGTGTTCGGTGACGACATGTTCTCCCGCTTCGAGGAAGAGGGGATCACCTCGCCTGTGGTCGGCAGGGCGTACCGGGAGAAGGTCATCGGACGGGGCGGTGCAGTCGATCCCGACGACATGCTGCTGGAGTTCCTGGGCAGAGAACCAAACAACGATGCATTCATACGCAAGGTGGGGATTTCCTGATGACAAAGCTCGATTTCGGTTTCTCGTCGGTCACCGCGGAGAAGGTGGAGAAGGGAGTGGACGCCGCTCTGGCCGAGGCGCAGCGGATCCTCGATGAGGTTGTCTCCCCGAAGGAGCAGCGGACCTTCGTGAACACGCTTCTTCCTCTCGACCTGATCAGCGACACCCTGGCCAAGGCCTTCGCCCGGTATGTCTTCATGGGATACGTCCACCCGGACAAGGAGGTGAGATCGGCCGGGAAGGCGGCAGAGGAGAAATTGGGCAACTTCGGCGTCGAAATGGTGTTCCGTGACGACCTCAACGCCGCGGTCCAGGAGTACGCCGCAACCGACGAGGCAAGGGCGCTCGAGGGTGAACGGGCCAGATTCCTCGAATTCGGGGTACGTGACCTGCGCCAGGCAGGCCATGAGCTCGATCCCGAGGCCCGCGCCCGGGTGAAGGAGAGAACCCAACGGCTCGTCGAGCTGGGTGTGCGGTTCCAGGAGAACATCGACGAGTGGGAGGATCACATCCTGGTCACCCGGGACGAGCTCGAAGGTCTTCCCCTCGCCTTCGCCGAGTCATTGGAGACCGATGAGGAGACCGGCAAGCTCAAAGTGACCCTTGCCTACCCCCACGTGATTCCGTTCGTCGAGAACGCCAAGCGGAGGGACCTCCGGGAGGAGCTGTCGTTCAAGTTCAACACTCAGGCGGTAGAGGCCAACCGGAAGATCCTCGAGGAGGCTGTCGAGCAGAGACACCAGATCGCCACCGAGTTCGGTGTGCCCAGTTGGGCTCATCACCGTCTCGAAGAGCGAATGGCCAAAGACCCCGAGCGAGTGTCGGCGTTCTACCAAGACCTGATTCCGCCGCTCACCAAGCAGGGCGAGATCGACCTCTCCGCCATGGGCGAGCTGCTGCGAGCCGACACTGGTGACACCCAGGTGCAGACCTGGGACTGGCGCTTCTACGACACTCAGCAGCGGCGGACCGATTACGGGGTGGACCCATTCGAGGTAGCTCAATACTTCCCCCTCGACTCGGTGCTGGCCGGTATGTTCGAGCTGGTCGAGGAGACCTTTGGCCTCGAGTTCCACGAGGTTCCTGATCCGGATGTCTGGCATCCGGATGCCCGACTATTCGCGATACACGATGCTGCTTCCGGGGAGGAGCTCGCCCACTTCTATCTGGACCTGTTCCCCAGGGAGGGCAAGTACGGTCATGCAGCCGAGTTCCCCATGATCCCGGCACGTCGCATGGAAGACGGTTCGTACCAAAACCCGGTATGCGCCATGGTCGCCAATTTCACCAAGCCGACCGCCTCCGCCCCCTCTTTGCTCCAGCACGGGGAGGTGGAGACCCTGTTCCACGAGTTCGGTCACGTCCTGCACCAGAACCTGGGGCGGACCGAGCTGGCCCGCTTCGCAGGGACCAACGTGGAGCGAGACTTCGTCGAGGCCCCAAGCCAGATCATGCAGCATTGGGTGTGGCGCGCCGATGTCCTCAGCCGGTTCGCACGCCACCACGAGACCGGGGAGCCGATCCCCGAGCGGCTCGTCGAGCAGCTGGTCGCGGCCCGTCAGCTCAATGTGGCGATCCATCAGCTGCGACAGCTCCAGTACGGATGGTGGGACCAGTCGATCCACGGCATCGAAGACGAGATCGACCTCGAGCGGGTGCTCCACGAAGGGGCCCAGATCGGGCTGATGCCGTTTCACGAGGGAACCTTCGCCCTTGCCTCGTTCGGCCACCTCATGGGTGGTTACGACGCGGCCTACTACGGGTATATGTGGGCCGAGGTGTTCGGTGACGACATGTTCTCGCGCTTCGAGGAGGAGGGAGTCACCAACCCCGAGGTTGGAATGGCCTACCGACGCGAGGTGTTGGAGAAAGGCGGCTCGCTGGACGCAGAAGAGATGCTCACCAGTTTTCTGGGACGGGAGCCGGAGAACATCGCATTCCTGAGGAAACTCGGAATCGAGTGACCTCTGTCGGGGCTTCAGTTACCTCTGTCAGGGCCTCGCAGTGGCCAGGATTGGCCAATCCCGGTCGGTGACCGTCTAAAATGATCGGGTCGGGAACCAATCCGGCCATCCCGACGTCTCAATCCATATAGAAGTGGTCGTTTATCGCCCATTTACCGGGCGAACTGCACAGTAGGAGTGCGGGGGGAGGATCCCAACGATCCGATCCCAGGAATCACAACGAACACAGACACGTTCTATTTATTAGCGGCCCGGTCAAGGAGGGCCTTCAAATGACAGACATCGTTAGAGGTGCGGCCATCAAAGGCATGACACGGCCTTCCAAACGTTTCAACGAGGGAAGGGTGTGCGCCAAGAAGGGCTGCACGACCAAGCTCTCCCAATACAACAAGGCGGAGTACTGCCACGCCCATGCCCCGGTCCGGTTTCCCCGGGTTCGCGGGAAGATCATGGATGGACAGGACGCCTAAAGCATTCTGGCCGGGACAGGTCCTCTCCCCCTCCCCGTCCCAAGCCAGATAACCGAGAGCCCCGGCCTCGTGCCGGGGCTCTCCCTTGTCTGCGCCGGTCCGGCGTGGGAATACTCGACCACGGCGAGACGTAGACTCGGGTGACATGACAGACGTCCTTCTCCAGGCACCCGAGATCCACTGCGACCACTGCAAGATGAGCATCGAAGGCGCCGTGGGCGCCCTCGATGGCGTGGAAACAGTCGACGTGGCCATTGCCGACGCGACGGTCCGTGTCTCCTACGACGACGAGAGGCTCGACCTCGATTCGATCAAGAGAGCCATAGAGGAGCAGGGTTACGCCGTCTTCGGCTGACACGCGGCCCACCGGCGGCGTCGACACCCTTCTCTTCGACGTCGACGGCATGACCTGCGCCACCTGCGCGGTCCGCATCGAGCGCGTCCTGGGACGCCAGGAGGGCGTGGAGGCGGCCAGCGTCAACCTGGCCGGGGCTTCGGCTCTCGTGCGGGTGACCGACGGAGTCGACGTCGAAGACCTCGAAGCCGCGGTTTCCAAGATCGGTTACACCATTGCCCCGCACGAGGGTGGTGGCGATGCACCCAGGAACATGGTCGACCACTACCACGACGACGAGGACGTGCAGTGGCGCCGTTTCTGGATCGACCTCGCCCTCACCCTGCCGGCGATGTTGCTCGCCATGTTCGGCCCGGACGAGCTGTGGAACCGGGTGGTGCAGGGGATCCTGGTCACCCCGGTCGTCATCTGGGGTGGGTGGCAGTTCCACCGGGTGGCGTTGAAACAGGCTCGCCACCTCAGCGCCAACATGGACACGCTGATCTCACTGGGCTCGATCGCCGCCTACCTCTACTCGATATGGGCGCTGTTCAGCGACGAGCACGTCTTCTTCGAGACTGCGGGCGTGATCATCACACTGATCACGCTCGGACGGGCCTTCGAGGCCAGGGCAAAAGGTCGGGCCTCCACCGCGGTGCATCGCCTCCTCGAGCTCAGGGCCAAGGAGGCCCGTGTGATGGTCGATGGCGAGGAGCGCCTGGTCGCGGTCGACAAGATCATCCCGGGCGACCTGATGGTGGTCCTCCCCGGAGAGAAGATCCCAACCGATGGGACCATCGGGTCGGGGGCATCCTCGGTGGACGAGTCGATGCTCACCGGCGAGTCGATGCCTGTCGACAAACAGCCCGGGGACCACGTGTTCGGCGCCACGGTCAACCAGGTGGGCCGGATCACGGTGCTGGCGACGGCAGTAGGGGCGGACACCGCCCTGGCGGCGATCGTGCGCCTGGTCGAGCAGGCGCAAGGCTCCAAGGCCCCCATCCAGCGTCTCGCCGACCGGGTGTCGTCGATATTCGTCCCGGTCGTCATCCTCATCGCGATCGGCACCACAGTTACCTGGATGCTCTTGGGCAATCCCTTCTTCGAGGCTTTCCGGGCCGGCGTCGCCGTGTTGATCATCGCTTGCCCTTGCGCCCTTGGCCTGGCCACGCCGACCGCGATCATGGTTGGCAGCGGGCGCGGAGCCGAGCTGGGCATCCTGTTCAAGGGGGCAGAGGTGTTCGAGCAGGCCGGGACGATCGACACCGTCGCCTTCGACAAGACCGGCACCCTCACCACCGGAGTGATGACCCTCACCGACGCAATCACCGACGATGACCGGCGGGAGTTCGTCCGGCTGGTCGCATCCGTGGAGGCAGCGTCGGGCCATCCGATCGGCAAGGCGGTCGCCCTGGGCGCCGATCAGCTCGACATCGAGCTGGCGGTGCCGGATCGGGTGGAGAGCCTCGCCGGGTTCGGGGTGACCGGCTCCATGGATGGCAAGGAACTGGTTGTGGGGAAGGCCAAGCTCCTTGCCGATCGTGGCATGGCCATTGCCGACGAGTGGTCGGGCGAGCTCGCCCGTCTCGAGGACGAAGGCAAGACCGTGTTTCTCGCCGGATGGGACGGCGAGGCGAGAGGGGTGATCGCGGTGGCCGACACCATCCGGGAGGAGTCGGCCGAGGCGGTGGCGCGCCTGAAGACACGCCAAATCAGCACGGTCATGGTCACCGGCGACAACCAACGAACCGCGGCGCGTATCGCCGAACAGGTCGGAGTCGACGAAGTCCACGCCGAAGTTCTCCCCGGGGACAAGGCCGACCTGGTCGCCCGCCTGCAGTCACAGGGTCGCAAGGTCGTCTTCGTGGGCGACGGGATCAACGACTCTCCGGCGTTGACCCAGGCCGACCTGGGCATGGCGATGGGATCGGGCACGGAGGTCGCGGTCGAGGCCGGCGACGTGGTACTCCTCAACAGCGACACGCTTTTGGTCCCGGCCGGGATCGAGTTGGCCGAGGCCACCCTCCGGGTGATACGGCAGAACCTGTTCTGGGCCTTTGGCTACAACACTGCGGCGATCCCCATCGCTGCACTCGGGCTGCTCAACCCCATGATCGCCGCGGGGGCGATGGCCTTCTCGTCGGTCTCGGTGGTGCTGAACGCGCTGCGGCTGCGGAGGTTCGCCCCCTCCCGGGGCTGACGGCTACAGCACAGTGTGGAGTAGGTTGGGCACATGGCCTCCCTGCAATGGTTGGACAGACCGGTTCTCCAGGACCCTGTCGCCCTGGTGGCGTTCGAGGGGTGGGGGGACGCCGGGGAGTCCGCCAGTCAGGCGGCTTCCGAGTTCCTCGACAAGCTCGACGCCGAGCTGTTCGCCATCATCGATCCCGACGACCACTTCGACTTCCAGGTACGCCGTCCCATCGTGGAGCTGGACGCCACCGGGATCAGATCCATCTCATGGCCACGTAACGAGCTCTACGCGGTGAGGGGCGGAGAAAGGGACCTGGTCGTCCTTCTCGGCGAGGAGCCCCACTATCGGTGGAAGTCGTTCACCAACGACGTGCTCGAGGTGATGCGAGTCACCGGGGTCACCCGTGCAGTGACCATGGGCGCGTTCATCGGTCAGGTGGCCCACACCTTGCCGGTGCCACTGGTCGGGTCGGCCAACCGGCCGGATGAGCTGAGCATCCACGGCCTGCTCCCCTCCGGTTACGAAGGGCCCACCGGGATACTCGGCGTGCTCAACCATGCGTTGGGAAACGCAGGCATCGATGTGATCTCGGTGTGGGCAGCGGTCCCCCATTATCTGTCCAATCAGGAGTACCCCCCGGCAACCGAGGCACTGGCGATGAAGGCCTCCGAGTTGTGCGGGGTGAGCCTCGACATCGGCGAGTTGGCCACCGCGTCGCGTCAGTTCCTCTCGACGGTCGATGCGGCGATCGAAGGTAACGCCGAACTGGAGGAGTACGTGGAACGGCTCGAGCAGGAAGCGGACGACGATCGGGGAGATCGGCTGGTCGAGGAGATCGAGAAATACCTGCAGGGCGAGTAGGCACCGATGACGGTCGTCTTCTACCTGCACGTCCTGGCAGCCACAATCTGGGTTGGAGGCTTGATCGTGCTCGGCGCCACCATCTCCGCCGTTCGAGAGGTGAGCGACGACCGCAGGGTCATCTCCGCCATTGCCCGCCGTTTCGCTGTCCTCTCTTGGACGGCAATGGCTGTGCTGGTGATCACCGGGTTGATCCAGGCCACCCGCTATGGATGGACCGGGCCGCTCCTGGTCAAGGTGTCGCTGGTTCTGGCCTCGGTCATCCTCACCATATGGCACACCATCAGCGCCCACTCGCAGAGCCCGGCCACCAGGGGGATGATCCAGGGGCTGATCCTGATCCTGGCCCTGGTCATCCTCGGCATCGCGGTGACCCTGTAGACGAGCACAAGGAAAGGGGCCGGCGGATGCCGGCCCCTTTCCTTGAAGTCACTTCCGCTTGTGGCGATTGGCCTTCAGACGCTTGCGGTACTTGTGCTTCGA
>JBFYOJ010000314.1:0-3249 GCA_041303885.1 Acidimicrobiia bacterium
ACGAAGATTCACCTGTGAGTGTGGCCAGGACCCCCGCCGCCCCACGTGCGGGGCGATAACACAGATAGGGATAGCGCCGCCATGTGGATGGCGGTGTGGGTCGTGGTGTTCGTCGCCGCCCTCGGGGCGGTCTGGCTGGCTGTCGAGTTCCGACTGCAGATCAGAGACTGGTGGGACTCGACTTCATCGACTCTGACCTCGGCCGATGAGTTCCGCGCCTGGGTTGAGGGTCTCGGTCCCTGGGGACCCCTCGCTTTCGTCCTGGCTCAGACGTTCCAGGTGATCCTGGCGCCGATTCCAGGGACACTCTTTCCCCCGGTCGGCGCACTCGCGTTCGGCCCTTGGTTCGCTTTGGTCCTCAGTCTTGCCGGATTGGCCCTCGGCTCGGCCCTGGTGTTCCTGATCGCCCGACGGTGGGGAAGGCCGATTGCGGTCCGTCTCTTTGGCGAGGACCGGATACACCGATACGAGCATGTGATGACCGCCCGGGGTGGCCTCCTGCTCTGGATCATCTTCCTGGTTCCCCTGCTCCCCGACGACATGGTGTGCGCGCTGGCCGGGCTCTCCGGGATCTCGTTCAAGAAGTTCATGGTGATTGCCATTGTCGGGCGCATCCCGGCGGTGGCCACCGGGGTGTTCACCATGGCAGGTCTCGAGGGCTCCCCGGCTTGGGTCTGGGCTCTCGCAACCCTGGTGGCTGCCACTGCCCTGTGGGTCGGGCTCCGTTATCGCGACGCCCTCGAATCACGGCTCTTGCGCGTGATGCGGAGACCCGGTCAATCAGAGACTGAAGCAGCGAATGTTGCCGTCATCCCGGAACCGGGCGCGGATCGATCCGAGCTGGCCTCCGGCTCGGTCGAGATCGACTCACAGATCCAACAACCGACCCGTCGTGATCCGCTGATCACGGCCCTGTTCGTGGTTGTGATCGCGACCTCGGTGGCGGTCCTGATCGGGGCGCTGACCGGGATCTCCGGCCTCGCCAGCGGGATCATTCTCGTCTGGGGCGCGGCCCTGGCAGTGCTAGTCGCCTGGGCGAAGGAAGACGACTGACGCCAGGTCGCGCCGAGCGATTCGGGGGCGACCTCAGAAGTCGATCCGACCGTCGAAGTGCTCGCGGACTTCGGGGCGGGTCAGTTCGTAGAGAGCGAGGCGATGACCACCCGGAGCCCGGAAGGAGCAGCACGGGCCTTGCGGGATCTCGAAAACCGTGTCCCTGATCCACCCCGCGCCTTCCAACTGACGCAGAGTCGTTGTCAAGTCTGAGACGCGATAGATCATGATGGGTGCGTCTCCCTCGACGTGATCGGTGAAGAGGAGGTGAGGTGGGCCCGGGGTCATCTCCACCATGGCGACCCGGGTGTTCCACTCCTCGATCGCGAAGACGATCCTGCCGCCGAGGGTCCTCGAGAAATAGGCGGCATCGCCGGCTACGTCACGGGAGGGCATGTAGAGGAAATCGAGGGACTGGAACGCTGAGACGGCCATCCTGCCGCGATTATGCGGCCCCGGCCCTGATCTGCCTAGAGCTCGAGACCTCGAACCAGGAACGCGGCCATCATCCCCCGGGTGACCCGATCATTGGGGCAGAACCTGTCATTGGCGGGTGGGTTGCACCCTTGGGTGATCCCGGCGGCAGCGAGCTTCTCGATGGCACCCTCGAACGCCGAGCCGTTGTCGTCGGTGAAGTCGACTCCGCCACCGTCGGTGAGATCGAGGCCCCGGACCAGGAAGGCGGCCATCATCCCTCGGGTGACGTACTGATCGGGGCAGAACCTGGTGTTGGCGGGTGGGTTGCAGCCTTGGGTGATCCCGGCGGCAGCGAGCTTCTCGATGGCACCCTCGAACGCCGAGCCGTTGTCGTCGGTGAAGTCGACTCCGCCACCGTCGGTGAGCCCGAGGCCCCGGACCAGGAAGGCGGCCATCATCCCTCGGGTGACGTACTCGTTGGGGCAGAACTTGTCGTTCGTGGGTGGGTTGCAGCCTTGGGTGATCCCGGCGGCGGCGAGGCTCTCGATCGCACCCTCGAAGACCGATGAGTCGTCGTCCCAGAAGCGCCCGTTCGACTCCGGCCGGTAGCTGCCTGCGCTGAAGAAGAGCTGGGTCACCCAGGTGCCGGAGCTGTCGATGTGGGCGCCGAGGGCGACCCACTCGAAATCCGCCTTGAGAATGTTGGCTCGATGACCGGACGAGTTCATGAGCATCGTGTGAACCCGTGAGCACGGGGCGTCGGGATCACCGTACATGGCGATGTTCTCCCCCCAGGTCCACCAAGTGCTGGGGAGGATCTGGTCCCTCCGGGAGGAAGCCATGTGCACGAACGTGTTGTTTCGCATCCATTCCGAGTAATCACGGACGGCAGGAACGAGGTCGGTCGCCATGGCTACCGGTCCGGCTCCGGCCGAGCGGCGGGCGGAGTTGATGGCGTCGAGCAGGCATTCCTCGTAGGCACCCGGTGATTGGGCCGCATCGGCAGGTTCGGCCTGGAGGAAGAGGAAAGACGCGATGAGGAGAACGACCAGCGTCAGTCGCCTGTATCTGACGTTGCCTGTGATCGACTCCATGCGCCCTTTATCGAGAAACGAGGTTGGTACCCGCAGAATCGGTTTCTCAAACCGCAGGCTTTAGAGATTCCTTGGGTCCGACCTTCGGGCGAAAAGTACACGGCAGGGTCGAGGCGGTGCCTGCCCGGTGCCCGGGAGCCTCATGGGCTGGTCGATGCCGGCTTTCGCGCCCCCCGGGCGATTACGAAGATCCCCACCAGCATCACGAGGAGCGAGACCCAGCCATTGCGACTGATGCCGATGAACCGGAATGTGGTGTCGGTTCGGATCAGCTCCAGCATGAAGCGCATCGCGGCGTACCCGATCAGATAGACCCCGATCAGTCGGCCATGGAGTGCCGGATAGCGTTTGTCCAGCCAGATGATCAACGCGCAAAGTCCGAGATTCCACAAGGACTCGTACAGAAAGGTCGGATGAAAGGTCTCGGCATCCGGGAACGCGGCCGGCCGATTCTCGGGCGCGATCTCGACTGCCCACGGGAGACTGCTCGGTGTCCCGAACAGCTCCTGGTTGAAGTAGTTGCCCCATCGACCGAAAGCCTGTGCCAATGGCACGGCGGGAGCCAGTGAGTCGAGGAACATGGGAAGATCTCCTCCCCATCGCCGCACGAGCACGACGATGGTGATGGCCCCGGCCGTCAGCCCCCCGAACAGGGCCAGCCCACCTTCCCAGATGGCAAACACCT
>JBFYOJ010000315.1:0-6298 GCA_041303885.1 Acidimicrobiia bacterium
CGCCGGGGACGATTCGGGGCGACCTCGGTCTCGTTGTCACACACAACCTCGTCCACGGCTCAGACGGGCCGGAGAGCGCCAAGCGGGAGTTGGAAGTCTTTTTCGGATGAGGCAGGTCCCGGTCGCTTCTCGCATGAGGGTGTCTCTGGCACAAGATCGGGTGCTCACCTACACTCCCGGGGTCAGCGCGGGAGACATCATCAGCTATGGCTGAAACCCTTCTTTCCTTTGCGGGCCAGGACATGGCTATCGACCTCGGTACCGCCAACACCCTCGTCTACGTGCGGGGAGGTGGCATCGTCCTCAATGAGCCATCGGTGGTCGCCATCAACTCCCAAAACGGTCGGGCACTCGCGGTGGGCATGGAGGCCAAGCGGATGATCGGGCGCACCCCGGCCCACATCACGGCGATCAGGCCACTTCGTGACGGGGTCATCGCCGACTTCGACGTCACCGAGAAGATGCTCCGCTATTTCATCCAGAAGGTCCATCGCAGGAAGTGGGCCCGACCCCGCATCGTTGTTTGTGTGCCTTCGGGCATCACCCCGGTGGAGCGACGCGCCGTGGAAGAGGCTGCCTATCACGCCGGGGCACGTCGGGCCTACACAATCGAGGAGCCCATGGCGGCCGCCATTGGCTCGGGTCTGCCCATCGGCGAGCCGGCCGGCTCGATGGTGGTGGACATCGGTGGTGGGACCACGGAGGTCGCCGTCATCTCTCTCGGAGGAATCGTGGTCTCCCGTTCCATCCGGGTCGGTGGCGACGAGCTCGACACCGCGATCATCGACTGGGTCAAGAAGGAATACAACGTGCTCATCGGCGAGAGAACCTCCGAGCAGCTGAAACTCGCTGTCGGCTCCGCCTGGCCCTACGCCGACGAGCCGTCCGCTGAGGTCCGCGGGCGGGATCTCGTCTCCGGTCTGCCCAAGACCATCCTCCTTTCCAGCCCTGAGATACGTGAGGCGATCGAGGAGCCGACTCAGGCGATCGTCGATGCGGTCAAGTACACCCTGGACAAGACGCCGCCGGAGCTGGCGGCGGACATCGTTGAACGGGGGATCGTGCTCACCGGAGGAGGAGCGCTCCTGGTAGGACTGGACCATCGTCTGGCTCACGAGACGGGGATGCCCATCGTCACGGCGGCGAAGCCGCTGCATTCGGTGGTGCTCGGCTCGGGGAAGTGCCTGGAGGAGTTCGACACGCTGCAGAACGTGCTCGTGTCGTCGTCCCGGCCTTGAGGTCCCCGACCCGTCTTGAGCCATGCTGACGACGAAGCGATCCGACCGAGCCCTCCCCACCTTCATCACCCTCCTTGTGATCGGCGTGCTGCTGATGACCTTCGACGTTCGCCTCGAAGGCGGGGGAGTGGTCGGGGTGCTGCGCAGTGGCACGCAGGCGATCGTCTCGCCGCTGCAACGGATGGCCGCATACGTGGTGACCCCGGTGGCCAACGCCCTCGACAGCCTCTCCAATGTCGCCTCATTGCGCGAGCAGAATGCCGCCCTGAGCGCGGAGCTCGCCGAGGCGCAGGCCAGTCTCGTCGCAGTCCAGGACCAACTGGCCAAGCTCGAGCTGCTCGAGCAGATATACGACCTCGGCACCGACGATCAGACCGTGGGCCGGACCGTCGCCAATGTGATCGGTTCGGTCGATGCTGCTCTGATCATCGACAAAGGAACGAATGACGGTGTGCTGGTCGGCCAGCCCGTCATCGACACAAACGGATATGTGGTCGGGACCGTGAAGAGTGCCAGTGCCGGGAGCGCCACGGTGCTACCGATCACTGCCACACGCGAAGGGCTCACAGTCCTCATCGGTTCCCAGACCGGCACACTCGTGTCGAGAGCCTTCTCGTCGGAGCTGGGCCTCGAGATGGATCTGGACGTCTTCGATGCTCGGGAGCCGGTGCTCGCCGGGGATCGGGTGCTCACCTCCGCCGCCAGCACCGCATACCCGGCAGGTCTGCCGGTGGGCGAGGTGATCGAGGACGCATCCCCGGAGTCGACCTCTCTCACGACCACGGTCCGACCCTTCGTGGACGCCGAGTCCCTTCGCTTCGTGATCGTCCTTGCCTGGCCCCCGGACCCGATCACCGCCGTGAGCGACGACCCTGTCCCCGAGGAGGAGGCCACGACCACGACGATCGGCGGAGAGACCACAACGACCTCCACGGTCCTCGAGGAAGATGGCTGATGAGGGGCCGCACCGTGTTGGTGATCGGCCTGATCGTCGTTGTGGCGGTAGTGATCCAAACGACATTGTTCGGGCGGTTGCGCATCGTGACTCCCGACCTCGTCATGCTGATCGGGATACTGCTCGCCCTGACCCGGATTCGCACGGAGGCGGTGCTCGGCGTGGCGTTCCTCTCCGGGTTGATCATGGACTTGCTTGGCGCATCTCTGATCGGGCTCCGGGCGGTCGTGTACACAACGGTCGCCTTCATTGCAGTGCGCACCAAGGAGAGAGCCGAGTTGGGTCGGGTGACGATCGCGATCTGGGCCGGAGTGCTGACCTTGATCGGGGTCGTCCTCCTGATACTCATCGGCACGGTCTTCGGTCAGGTCACCCTGCTTCGTGAAGACGCCCTTAGCCGCATGATTCTCGTACCGTTGGCCAATCTCGCGGTCGCCGCGCTGGTGGCGCCGGCATTCGTTCGCCTCGTCGACCGCGACCGAACAGCACTCAGGTACCCATGAAGTTCGCATTAAGGCTCACGACTCTCGGCGTGGTCTTCATATCGATGTTCTCGGTGATCGGCCTCCGGCTCTGGTTCGTGCAGGTAGCCGAGGGCCCACAGATCGCACAGGCAGCCGAGGAGGCGACCTGGATCGGCAAGTCCTCCTTCGCCGCCCGAGGAGACATCTTCGACCGCAACGGGACACTGCTCGCCACCAGTCGGATGGTTCCCGCAGTGATGGTCGATCGGACCTTCGTCCAGCCGGATCAACGAGAGAGCCTCATCCAGGAATTGGCGACGATCACGGGCGTCGACCCGGTAGAGCTCGACTCGATGTACGAGGAGGCCGGGATAAACGGTCGGTTCCAGGTGGCGACCGTGTCCAACGAGACCGCCTATGCCATCAACGAGTCCCTCGATGAGCTGCCAGGGGTGGAAGTGGTCAAGGTCCCGGAACGGGTCTATCTGTCTGGTCCCACGCTGGCCCATGTGATCGGCCACCTCGGGCTCCCCGAGGCATCTGACCTCGAAGCGCGGCCCGAGCTGGATCGAAACGTTCGCATCGGCAAGCTCGGTGTCGAACGGGTCTATGACGAGCTGCTCCAGGGGACCAGCGGGTTTGTCGAATATCGGGTGAGACGGGGTGAGATCATCGAACAGCGGGACCCGATCGATCCGGTCCCGGGAAGCTCGCTCGTGCTGAACCTGGACCTCTCGCTCCAAGAGCGTGTGGAGATGGCACTCGAAGAAGGAGTCGCGCTCTCCAACGAGGTGAAGAACGAGGCCAGGAGAGATGGTGACGAGGTCTTCAGTGAGACCCAGCGCGCTGCCGCCGTGGTCCTCGACGTGGACACCTTCGACGTGCTGGCCCTTGCCTCATACCCGGATTTCGATCCGCAGCTGTTCGTCACCGGAATCGACGAAGAGACGTTCGACGGCCTGAACGAGACGCGGGCCTTCAACAACCTGGCGATCAGCGGTCTCTATCCGCCGGCATCGGCCTTCAAGGCGATCACCTACGCCGCCAAACTAGAGGAGGATCTGCCCTTCCCGACCGACGTGGAGGGTGTCGACGCCCCCAACGACTTGATCCACTGCGACGGGACGCTTGAGCTCTCCGAGTTGGCGGACGGCTCCCAACAGGTGAAGAAGGACTGGTACGCGCCGCGCAATCTCGGTTGGCTCGACATCCACGGTGCGCTCGAGAACTCGTGCAACATCTTCTTCTGGAACGTGGCTCTCGGCACCTGGCTGGAATACAAGGGAACCCCCAATGAGAACATCCTCCAGGATTGGGCCGAGAAGTTGGGATATGGCCAAGAGACAGGCATCGACCTCGCCAGCGAGGCTTCAGGCATCGTCCCCACCCGGGAGTTGTTCGAGGAGTGGAAGGCCTACCAACTGGAGAACCCGGATCAACCCCCACGGTTGGAGCCAACCCGTCTCGAGCTGGAGTCTCCGTGGCTGGGTGGGGACCTGATGGACTTCGCCATCGGCCAGGGCGCATTCACGGCCACGCCATTGCAGGTGGCGGTTTCTTATGCGGTGCTCGTGAACGGTGGCCATCTTATGGAGCCGAGGGTGGTCCGGGAGATCGTGGACAGCACGGGGAAGGCCACGCCTGCCGATCGCGCTGAGTCTGTGACGGTGGACATCGACCCGGCGACTCGGGCCTCGTTGCTCACCGATCTCGGCCGGGTGGTCAGCAGCGGTACCGCGGCCGGGGCTTTCAGCAGTTTCGGCGAGGGGGTGGAGGAGATCGGCGGGAAGACCGGGACTGCCCAGTCCTCGGCCACCAGAGACAACCATGCGTGGTTCGTCGGAGTCGCCCCTCTAGACGACCCGCGATACGTGGTCGCTGTCCTCATCGACGAGGGCGGTTCGGGCGGCCAGGTGGCCGCTCCGGTTGCCCGACAGATACTCCAGTACCTGATGGGCAACGCGCCAACCCCGATTGTCGAAGGCGAGGAGGCCGACTGATGGCGGTCATCTCGCGGCTCCGGGAGGTCGCGGTCGATCGGCGTCACAACAAGTCGGACCAGATCCTGTTCGGGACCATGGTGGCCCTTTCCGCGTTCGGGCTTTTGATGATCTATTCCGCCACCGCCAGCACGGGGTCGGTCGGGATGGAACGACAGATGATCTTCGTGGCGGCCGGTCTCACCGCGTATGTCGTCATCTCCAACATCGATTACCGGGAGTACCGGAACTTGATCCCGATCATCTCGGTCGCCGTGCTCATCGGATTGTTCGCTGTCTACCTGTTCGAGCCGGTCAACGGCGCGCAGCGATGGATCCCGCTCGGGTTCTTCAAGCTCCAGCCGGCGGAGTTCGCCAAGGTCGTCATGATCCTTCTGCTGGCAGCTCTTCTCTCGCCGGCGAACCGTGAGGAGATCGGGAGACGTCAGCTCCCGTGGCCGACCGTGGTCCGGGCCATCCTGCTCGTGGCGGTGCCCGCGGTCCTCGTTCTGTTCGAGCCTGACCTGGGTACGGCTCTCGTCTTCGGGTTCATTCTCTTCGTCATGCTATTTGTCGCCGGGGCCACCTGGAGGCAGTTGGTCGCACTGGCGGGAGCGGCGGCGCTCGGAGTCGTCGTAGTACTCCAGCAGGGCTGGCTCGAGGCATACCAGCTGGACCGGATCGCGGTGCTGTTCGACCCGACCATCGATCCACAGGGCATCGGCTACAACCTTCGCCAGTCGAAATTCGCCATCGGCTCCGGCCAGTTGTTTGGACGCGGGTTGTTCGCCCAGGGCACACAGACATCTTTCGAGTACGTCCCCGAGCAGGAGACCGACTTCATCTTCACCGCGGTAGCCGAGCAGCTCGGCTTCGTCGGCGGCATATTGGTGATTGCCGCATATGCCGTCATCGTGTGGCGCCTCCTGGTCATCGCAGCGAACGCCCGCGACCGCTTCGGAGCCCTCATCACGGCCGGATTGGCAGCCATGATGACGTTCCACGTCGTGGTCAACATAGGAATGACCATCGGGATCATGCCTGTGACCGGGATCCCCCTGCCGTTTCTCAGCTCCGGTGGGTCGTTCTACCTTGCCATGACCCTCGCCCTGGGCGTGGCCAACTCGGTGTGGTTGATGAGGACTCCGGTGCCGGGGGAAAACCAGCTCTCCTGATCGCCAGCGGGCTGCCCGTCGGCCGGCCGACCTCACGCTTCGCCAACCCGCGGGACCCGGGATCACGACTGTCTTTCGCGCCACACCTGAGGACGAACAGAGGCCGGTCGGCGGGGGCTGCCGCTCCTTGTTTGGCCGGCCGACTTCGCCCCTCGGCAACCTCTCTGTCGGGAGCGGGAGGCGTGGTCTGATCCGCCTCCTCGGGGCGAACAGACGCCGGTCGGCGGGGGCTGCCGCTCCTCTGCAGGCACTACGCTCGACCCGCATGTATCGCCGCAACCACGATGGCTGGGTGGAGGTCATCTGCGGGCCGATGTTCTCCGGGAAGAGCGAGGAGCTGATCCGTCGCATCACCCGCTATCAGATCGCCCGTGTCCCGGTGCAGACCTTCAAGCCACTGCTCGACGTTCGCTACTCCGAAGCCGAGGTCGTCTCCCACTCGAGTCTGAAGGTCGAGGCCATTCCGGTGGAGACATCGGCCCAGTTG
>JBFYOJ010000316.1:0-25627 GCA_041303885.1 Acidimicrobiia bacterium
GGATCGGAAGGACAAGATCCTCCAGGCGTTCGCCACGTATTCGGACGTGCCGGTGATCAACATGGAGACGATCACACACCCGTGCCAGGAGCTGGCGCACGTCATGGCCCTCCAGGAGAGACTCGGCCCCCTGGACGGGAAACGATACGTGCTCACCTGGAGCTATCACCCCAAGCCCCTCAACACGGCTGTCGCCAACTCCGCGCTGGTGATCGCGGCCAAGTTCGGCATGGACGTGACCCTTCTCTGCCCGACCGAGGACTTCATCCTCGACGACCGCTACGTCAACATCGCAACCAGGGACGCGGGCGCCCATGGCCGCAGCCTGACCATCACCCACGACATCGAGACTGCCTACGACGGCGCCGACGTCGTGTACGCCAAGAGCTGGGGCGCTCTGCCCTTCTTCGGTCGGTGGGACGAGGAGAAGCCGGTCCGCGACAAGTACCAGCACTTCATCGTCGACTCGCAGAAGATGGCGATGACGAACGATGCCCTGATCAGCCACTGCCTCCCCATGCGTCGCAATGTGATCATGACCGACGAGGTCTTCGACGGCCGCAGCTGCATCGCCTACGACGAGGCGGAGAACAGGCTCCACGTGCAGAAGGCGATCATGACAAGGCTGATGGGTGAGAGCTGATGAGTCCTAGCCGCATCCCGGCTACCCCCAACCGAAACGTCCGGCAGACAATCGTCCATCTCCTGTCCAACATGAGCGATGGCAAGGAGATCCGCTCCTACCTGCAGAGATTCTCCGAGGTCGACAGCTCCCGATTCGCTGTGATCAAGATCGGGGGCGCCATCCTCCGCGACCATCTCGACGAGACGGCTGCCGCCCTGGCCTTTCTCCACACGGTCGGCCTCACACCGATCGTGATCCACGGCGGCGGGCCGCAACTCGACGAGTTGCTCGAGGAGCGCCGGATCGAGACCCGGAAGATCGACGGGCTCCGGGTCACCGAACCCCAGGTCCTCGACGCGGCACGGGAGATCTTCATCGAACAGAACATCCTCCTGGTCGAGGCGATTCGCGAACAGGGTGTGGCAGCCCATGGGCTCACCGCAGGAGCCTTCGAGGCCGACTACGTCGACCAGGAGAAATACGGCCTGGTGGGCGAGCCGACCGAGGTGCACCTCGGCCTCATTCGGTCCATCGTCGGCTCCGGGGCCATCCCGATCCTCACCTGTCTCGGTGTAGCCCCTGGCGGCCAGATCGTGAACATGAATGCGGATTCCGCCACCCGGGCGCTGGTCCATGCGGTACAGCCGATGAAGATCATCTTCTTGGTCGACGTGGGCGGTTTGCTCGACGGGGACGGCTGGCCCATCGAGTCGATCAACCTCGCTTCGGATTACGACCACCTCATGGCACAGGACTGGGTCCACTCCGGGATGAGGCTGAAGCTGGTCGAGATCAAGCGACTTCTCGACGACACCCCACTGTCCACATCCGTGTCGATAACCACGCCGTCCGGGCTGGTCAAGGAGCTGTTCACCCATGGCGGGTCGGGGACCATGGTCCGCAAGGGCGAGTTGATCAATCGGGAGACGGAGAAGGACGATCTGGACCAGGGACAGGTCGTGAAGCTGGTCGAGGAGTCTTTTGGCAGGACCCTCAAACCCGAGTGGTGGGAAGGGTTGGCACTGGAGAGGGCCTATCTCTCCGAGAGCCTCCGAGCCGGGGCACTCATCACCCGGGTCGGGGACTTCGCCTACCTGGACAAATTCGCCATCCTCGAGGATGCCAGGGGTGAGGGTCTGGCACGCACGGTGTGGGCCAAGCTCACCGGCGATTATCCGGTCTTCTACTGGCGGTCACGCACCGAGAACAGCTTCAACTCGTTCTATGTGGACGAGTCAGACGGCTCGGTCAAGCGGGGGCCATGGACGGTGTTCTGGAAGGGGGAGACGGACCTGGCACGGATCGCCGGGGTGGTGGAGACGATCGCCACCCTCCCCCCATCGTTCGTCGGTGAAGACGTTGACTGACAGTCACCGGGTTGGAGTCGTCGGAGCACGCGGCCACACCGGTGCCGAGCTCGTCGCACTGATCGAGGCGCACCCCTCACTCGAGTTGTCGTTCGCCGGCTCCCGCGAGCTCGCCGGCCGGCCTGTGCCCGGAGCCATCGGCATGCTCTTCGAGTCGATCGGCCCCTCCGATCTGGCCGGGCTCGAGGGCGACGTGGTGATCCTCGCCCTTCCCGATGGTGCCGGTGATCCTTATGTCGCCGCCGTCGACGAAGGCACGGTGATCGTCGACATATCGGCCGACCACAGGTTCGACGACACATGGGCCTACGGCTTGCCCGAGCTGTTACGGGAGAAGCTGAAAGGTGCGACCCGCATCGCCAACCCCGGCTGCTACGCCACCGCGATGCAGATCGTCCTCGCCCCATTCGTGGATGACGTCGACGGCTCCCCTGCGGTGTTTGGTGTCTCCGGCTACTCGGGCGCCGGGACCATCCCCGGCCCTCGCAACGACCCGGACCGGCTCCGCGACAACCTGATGCCCTACAAACTGGTCGGGCACAATCACGAG
Organism: Acidimicrobiia bacterium; assembly: GCA_041303885.1. Lineage (GTDB taxonomy): Bacteria > Actinomycetota > Acidimicrobiia > Spongiisociales > ZC4RG35 > JARDZU01. The sequence continues at coordinate 2,543 of JBFYOJ010000316.1, forward strand.
AACGAGGTCATCCGTCATCTCGGCGTTCCGGTGCGGTTCATGCCCCACGTCCACCCTGCCTTCCGCGGCCTCTTGGTCACCACCCACATCCCCCTGAACCGTGCGCAGAGCGCTGCAGAGATAAAGGCGCGCTACGAAGAGCGCTACGGAGACGAGCCGTTGATCGAGATCAGGGATGAGATCCCGGAGTTGAGGGACGGCGCCAACCAGCCAGGTGTCATCATCGGCGGGTTCGAGACCAGCGCAGACGGACGCAATGCCGTTGTGGTCGCGGCAGAGGACAACCTGCTCAAGGGGGCTGCGGTCCAGGCGATCCAGAACGTGAACCTGGCACTGGGCGTGCCCGAGTTCTACGGGATTCTGTGAGCCGGCGGGATATCTTGTCCGCATGAGTTTCACGGCGGTCGAGCTGATCGGGATCAAGCGTGACGGCGGGGCCCTGCCGGCCGATGCCATCGAATGGCTCATCGACGCTTATACCAAGGGAACCGTCCCCGACTACCAGATGGCAGCGATGGCGATGGCGATCCTGCTCAACGGCATGAATGGCGAAGAGCTGGCTGCCTGGACCTCTGCGATGCTCGACTCCGGAGAGGTCCTCGACTTCTCCGGGATTCCGGCTGCCAAGGTGGACAAACACTCGACCGGTGGGGTGGGTGACAAGATCTCCATACCCCTCGCACCCCTGGTGGCGGCGTGCGGCGTGGCCATTCCCATGATCTCGGGTCGGTCCCTGGCCCACACCGGTGGCACGCTCGACAAATTGGAGTCGATTCCCGGATTCACCACCGGACTGGATTCCGAACGCTTCGCATCGATCCTCAACGAGCACGGGCTGGTCCTCGCCGGGCAGTCGGAGACCATGGCCCCGGCCGACCGCAAGCTCTACGCACTGCGCGACGCCACCGGGACCGTGCCCTCCATACCGCTGATCTCCTCCTCGATCATGTCAAAGAAGCTGGCCGAGGGTCTCGATGGGCTCCTCCTCGACGTGAAGACCGGTTCCGGGGCGTCCATCAAGGTACTGGAAGAGTCACGCGCCCTGGCCCGGACCATGGTCGGCATCGGCACCAGGCACGGGGTGGAGACCGTCGCCCTGATCACCACCATGGATCAGCCGCTCGGCCACGAAGTCGGCAACGCCAACGAGATCAGGGAGTCGGTCGACGTCCTCAGAGGGCAAGGCCCCGACGATGTCACCGAGCTCACCATGGCCTTCGGCGAGGTGATGCTGGATCTGGCCAGGGTCGAGGGAGGGCGAGAAAGGTTGCAGAAGGCAATCGACTCCGGCGACGCGCTGCAGAAGCTGATCGATGTGACCATCGCCCAGGGTGGGGATCCAAGAGTCCTCGAGGACACGTCATTGCTTGCCGTCGCCCAATACGAGGCGGTCCTCGAGGCACCGACAGACGGGTTCGTCACGACATGTGATGCCCTGATCATCGGCATGGCGGCAACCCGCCTCGGGGCCGGCCGCACCAGCAAGAAGGACGTGATCGACCCCGGGGTGGGCATCACCGTCCATGCCAAGGTGGGTGACGCGGTGTCGGCCGGTGACCCGCTGGCCACGGTGCGCTATTCAGACGAGGAGCGCTGGGAGGACCGGCGGGAGGGCCTGGCCTCCGCCTGGGTCATCGGGCCCGGTCCGGAGGCTCCCCGCCCGCTCATCCTGGAGAAGGTGACGGCAGATTCGGTAGACCTGTAGCCAGTTACTATCGCCGGGCTGCCTAGACCAAGGAGTGCTGCGCAATGAAGGTCGTCGTCTGCGTCAAGCAGATCCCCGACCCGGCCACCCCTTATCGCCTGGAAGAGGGCAACAACTGGCTGATTCGTCCCGAGGAACAGATTCTCGACGACACGGACCGGTATGGGGTGGAGATGGGTTTGCAACTGGCCCAGGCGAGTGAGGGCACGGTGACCCTGGTCAGCATGGGCCCGGCCGGCAACGGCCAGGGGATCAGACAGGCTCTGGCCATGGGTGCCGACAAGGCGATCCTGGTCGAGGACAACACGCTGCGAGGGTCCGACGCTCTCACCACCGCCCGGGTGCTCGCCGCCGCTATCGAGAAGGAGGAGTTCGACCTGGTCATCGCCGGGACGGAGTCGACCGATGGATACTCCGGCGTGGTCCCCCAGATGCTTGCCGAGATCCTCGGCGTGCCTGCATTGACCTACGCCACCAAGGTGGAGACCGCTGATGGTGCGGTGACCATTCACCGTCAGACTGCCTCAGGATACGACGTGGTGAGCTCATCCCTTCCGGCGGTGGTCAGTGTGACTGCCGGTGTTGTCGAGCCCCGCTACCCGACTTTCAAGGGGATCATGGACGCCAAGAAGAAGCCCGTCGATGCTTTCTCCATGGGCGACCTCGGGGCGGAGCGGGCCCCCGAACAGCTGGTCCTCTCGATCACGGCGGCACCCGAGCGTGCCGGAGGCAACAAGGTCGAGGATGATGGTGAAGCCCATCTCGCCATCGTCTCTCTCCTCGAAGACCGGAAGGTGATTTGATGGCCGCGGTATGGGCATTCGTCGAGCAGGACGGCGATCAGCCGACCACACTCGGGCTCGAACTGCTGGCCAAGGCGAGACAGCTCGGCGAGGTGACCGCAATCCTCCTCGGTCCGGGCTCCGAAGCCGTGTTCGCCGCTCTTGGTGAGCACGGGGCGAGCTCGGTCCTCCATCTCGACGCAGGCGACCGGCTTCCGGCCGGGCCCGCGGCCGCCGCCCTGGCCGAACGTGCCAAATCCGACCCGCCCGCCCTGATCCTGTTCGGGCAGGCATACAACGACCGGGACATCGCCGGCCGGCTGGCAGCACGGCTGGGGGTCGGTGTGCTCTCCAATGCCAGCAACGTTCGACTCGCCGGCGGCGGAGTGGAGACCGAACACGAGATTCTCGGCGGCACGCAGGTCGCCACCGCCAGCGCATCACAAGGCCCGTACATCGTCCTGATTCGTCCCAAATCCTTCGTTGCAGAAGCCACAGGTGGTGGTATCCCGCCGGTGGAGAGACTCGACCCACCCGACGTGGGCCAGGCCGAGGCCAGGATCACCGAATCCCACGTCGAAGAGCGAGAGGGCCCACAGTTGAGCGAGGCTTCGATCGTGGTCTCGGGCGGACGGGGTCTCGGAGCACCCGAGGCCTACCAGCTGGTCGAACAGTTGGGCAAACAGCTCGGAGCCGCCACGGGTGCCACCCGCGCCATCGTCGACGCCGGCTGGGTGCCCTACGCCAAACAGGTCGGACAGACCGGCAAGACGGTCAAACCCGACGTATACATCGCCTGTGGCATCTCCGGCGCGATGCAGCATCTGGTCGGGATGAAAGACTCCAAGACCATCATCGCCATCAACAAGGACCCGGACGCCCCCATCTTCACCATCGCCGACCTGGGCGTGATCGGAGACGTCCACAAAGTCTTGCCCAAGCTGATCGAGGCGCTGCAGAGCCGCTGAGTCGGGGCAGCAGCCCGGTGATCAGTCGGCAGAGTGTCGCATCGGCTGGCCCCACATCGACACCAGCCGCGCCACGAGCGTGATCAGGAAGATCTGGCCTCCCAGTGCCTCGACGGCCACGAGACGCTTGGCCAGATCGCTCGCTGCCGTGATATCTCCGTAGCCGACGGTGGTGAGGGTGATGAGCGAGAAGTACACGTAGTCGCCCGAAGCCACTACCCCGTTCAAGAATGCACCCTCCATTGTCAGCTCGAGCCCGTGAAACAGAGCTGCCATGGCAAAGCCGATCAGTGCATACCCGGCGATCGCGCCCATCACCGTCTGGCTCTCGACATGACTGTGCTGGGCGATCCTGGCGAGGATCGCGGCGACGGCGAGGAGTTGACTCGCGCCGAGCAGCAGCAGGGCGACGCCCGTGGTCGCGCCGCCTTCGGAGAAGGTCAGAGCGACGACTGCAACGACCAGGCCCGTTGTGACGACCACGCCGACCCGGCGCAGCCGTGCCGGGATCCCCGGCGACCACAACAGGGTCAACAAGACGGTCATCCAGATCAAGGCCTCGAGCAGACCGATCAACAACCCGCGCCCGAAGCCGGAGACGATGTAGGCACCGAGCAGCATGATGAGGACGAGCCCGTACCGCTCCCTAACCCGCACCCCGGCGAACTCCCCGACGGTCCCCGGTGCGCCGTCCTCAGGTTTCACGAACCGTCGCCATATCAACCGCCTCACGGGACTCTTCGGTGCATCAGGGTGACATGCCAGCGATGCGATCCAGGGGATTTGAGCCGGACTCGGCCTCGAGGCAAGGTCATGGGGGTCTCGGTTGGCTAGGGGGGCCTCGCGGGCAGGGCTGCGCCGGTCACCCCACAGGGACGGTGGCCAGGTAGATGCCACCTCCGACCAGGATGAGAAGCGAGGCTCCGAGCATGAGGTACTGGCCGAAACGGCTCCGCATCTTCGTGCTCAGACCTGCAAACAGGAAGATCGAGGCGAAGATGATCGTGCTCAACACGTACTTGTCGTCGTTGTTGTCGGCGGCATGCGCTTGCGCCGCCTTGTCATCGGCCACTTCCTGGAGCCGTGCCGCCTCGATCTCGTTGGCGTTCTGGTACTCCTCGATCGCGAACGGCGTGGGCGCTGCATCAGGGCCCTGGAAAGGCTTCGTGGCCAGCCATGCGTCCATCGCGGTGCGGAACTCGGGACGCAGGCGCTCATAGAGGAGCCCGGACAGGTTGCCCGGGTCGACCACGTAACCCACCTCCGGATCGATCTCACCGGCGGCAAGCTCGTCGTAGGCAGCCTCCATCCAGGCGATGAAGGTCGCGACATCGACCGCGGCCTCTTGACCCGCCCGTGTGTACAGCCGTGTCGCCTCGGTGCGCGCCGCTGCCGCTTCGCTGAACGAGAAGGTCATGGTGTCACCCCACTGGTCGCTCTGGTACGCGGACCAGGCGGTGAGCAGTGCAGCGAAAGCCATCACGATCGTGGCGACGACATCGATCCAGTCGATCGAGGACCCCGACGCCCTGGTCGAGAGTCCGGTCTCCGGCGCGTCTGTCACAGAGCGGCTCCGACAGGCTCATCCATGGTCGGCACCGTCGGGAGGGGAGAGCCTGAAGCAATGGGGCAGAAGCTCCTCGAAGGTGTGCTCGCGTATCTCCATGCCCTCGGGCCCGGTGACATATATGCGATCGACCCAGAATTCCGACATGATCTGACGACATCTTCCGCACGGGTACGCCCCCTCGATGTCGGTCGCGTCGATACAGGCCACGGCCAGCGCATCGATCTTGCGTGTCCCCGCTGCAACCGCGGTATGGATGGCGGTGGCTTCGGCACAGTTCGAAGAAGGGTAGGCGGCGTTCTCGATGTTGGCACCCGTGAAGAGCTCTCCGGTATCGGCCAACACCGCCGCCCCGACCCGGAAGTGCGAGTACGGCGAATAGGCGTTCTCGGCCGCGGCCCTGGCGGCGGAGACGAGGTCATCACGATTCACGACTGCTCCAGGAGGTCGGCGACGAAAGCATCGGGGTCGAAGAGCACGAGATCGTCGATCCCCTCACCCAGGCCCACGAACTTTACCGGCACGCCGAGCTGACGCTCGACCGCGATCACGATGCCACCCTTGGCCGTCCCATCCAGCTTGGTGAGGACGATCCCACTGATCGGCACCGCCGAGGAGAACTCCCGCACCTGGGTGACTCCGTTCTGGCCGCCGGTGGCATCCAGAACCAAGAGCACCTCGTCGACCTTGCCCCTGTCCCCGGAGGCCACCTTGTGGATCTTCCCGAGCTCGGCCATGAGGTTTTTCTTGGCGTGAAGGCGCCCGGCGGTATCGACTATGACCACGTCCGCCCCCTTGGCCCGGGCCGAGCCGATGGCGTCGAAGGCGACGGCGGCGGGATCGCCACCCTCCTGACCGGAGACGACCGGGACACCCAGCCGATCGCCCCACGTCTCCAACTGGGCGCCCGCGGCAGCCCGGAAGGTGTCGGCTGCGGCGATGACAACCTTCTTGTCCTCGTTCTTGAGACGCCCGGCCAGCTTGGCGATCGTGGTGGTCTTCCCGGTGCCATTGACGCCGACGACCAGGATCACTGCGGGCGCACCCTCGAGATGCAGCTCCCGATCCTTCTCGCCGAGCTCGGCGCGAAGCAGCCGTGCCAACGCATCGCGCGCCTCGGCAGGCGTCTCGGGATTGGCGGCTTTCACCCCGGCCGCGACCGATTGGGTGGCCTCCAGCCCGACATCGGCAGCGAGAAGGGCTTCCTCGAGCTCGCCCCACGTGTGCTCGTCGACCCCGCCACCCCAGGCCCGGCGCAACGCCGCGCCGAGCACCATGGCGCTGCGGCCCAGCCTCGATGGTGCCGTCTCGAGCGGGCGCATCTTGGTGACGGGCCCCTCGGCCGGCTTCCTCCGCAGCCAGAGCACGACGCCGATGATCACCACCACCAGCACCACGGCGGCGACGATCAGGAGGGTGGTGTTGTCCATGGCGGCGCCCAACCTACCGTCAGGCGCTGAGCTCCATGGCAACGCTCGTCATGTCCTTGCGGAGAACCTGAGAGGACCCGCCCGGCTCCATGGTGACCCCGTAGAGCACGTCGGCCGCCTCCATCGTCTGCTGCTGGTGGGTGATGATGAGCAGCTGCGCTCGCTGCCGGAACTCGTCCACGATGCGCAGGAATCTTCGGAGGTTGGCATCGTCGAGGGCGGCTTCGACCTCGTCCAGGACGTAGAAGGGGCTCGGTCGCGCCTCGAAGATGGAAAAGAGGAAGGCCAGGGCGGCCAGGCTTCGCTCCCCGCCGGAGAGAAGCGTCAACTGACTGACCTTCTTGCCCAGCGGTTGGGCGTCGATGATCAGCCCCGAGACGGGGTCATCCGGATCGGTGAGGCGTATCCGACCCTTTCCTCCGGGGAACAGGAGGGCGAAATAGCGCTGATACGCCGATGCAACCTCGTCGAATGCCTCTTGAAATCGCAGCTCGATCTCCTCTTCCAGGGCCTTGATCACCTTGCGCAGTTCCGAGCGCGAGGTCTCCACGTCTGCGAGCTGGTCGGCGAGGAAGGTATGCCTCTCGTCGAGCTCGGCATATTCCGCAGCTGCCAGGGGGTTGATCGGCCCGAGACGTCGCAACTGCGCCGACTTCTCCTCCAGGATCGGCTCGAGGTCGGTGTCATCGGGGTAGTCCGGGCGGGCGGCGCCAAGCGCTGCCTCCTCCTCCGCATCGGCATCTCGACGAACGCCCTCGATCACGTGCTCCCGGAGAAGCCGCAGCTCGGTGAGCCTCACCTGCAGTTCGCCGACCCGGTCCCTGCCCGCGCCGACCGAATTCCGGCGGTCCTCGAACTCCGCTCGGACGCGTCCCAGCTCTGCCACGGTGGCCTCGTTGTCCGTGCGCAGAAGGGCCTGGCGCTCGCGAAGCTCGGTGAGACGATCGGTGAGGATCTCGATCGCCCGACGGGCGAATTCCTCGGCAAGATGAAGCCGCTCCGTGTCGGTGTGCTTCGACTCTCCCAGGTCGACGCGACCCAGTTCCGACCCGATCCGCTCGAGCCGCTCCTCGAGAAGCCGCCGACGCTCGGTCATCCCGCGCAACACGGTGGCCGCTTCCTGCCACTCAGATCGAGCCAGCTCACGATCGGCTGCGATCTCGACCCGCCTCGACTCGAGCTCCTCCCACATCCTCATCCGTTCCGCTTCCTCACCCTCCAGTGCCTGAAGACGCCGGGTCAGGTCGGATGTCTGTCTCTCTCTTTCAGCCCCGCTCTCGTGCAGGGAAGCGGCCCGCTGTCGGAGGCGGCCCCGCTCACCGTCGAGGACGTCGACCGACTTCTGCAATCTCCCCATGGCCTCGGTCTTCCCGGCCAGCCCCGCCTCGGCCGCCTCGAGCTCCTCCAGCGCGAGACGCTCGAGGTCACGACTCTTCTCGAAGTCCCGTTTGGCGGCAACGTGGATCGAGACGGCCCGGGAGAGATCGATCCGGGCGCGCTCCGCGGCCACTCCCGACGCTTCGAGCATCGCCGGGCCGGCGCCATCTGGATGAGCGACCTGGATCCCATCCACGGATATGAGATCGCCCTCCGGCGTGACCGCCCGAAGGTCTGGATGACGGGAGATCAACGCCCAGGCGGTGGTCCAACCCTCCACCACCACCACATCACCGAGCATGCGGGAAGCGAGGCCACGATCCGCCTTGGGGCCCAGGACATCCGCCAGGGCGGCGACCCCCGAGGCCGAAGCCACCCCGGATGCCGGCCTGGTGATCGGGCCCACAGCAGACACGACCGGGACACCGCCCCCGCCGTCTGCCTTTACTCTCTCCACGGCCTGGCGGAGCAGACCCTCGTCCACGAATGCAACCGAGTCGACCCAGCGCCCTAGGGCGGCATCGACGGCTCTCTCCATGCCCGCCGGTATGTCCAGCCGCGACATCAGGCTGCCCAGTGCCCCGGGGGAGCTCTCGATGGAGCGTCGGGCCTCGAGGTCGAATCGGCCGGCCAGTGCCGCTTCCACAGCTTCGACGCGGGCCTCGGCAGCGGCCACGATGAGCTTTGCATCGTTCACCGAGTTCTCGGCTTCCGACCATCTCGCTTGATCCGACTCACGCTGGCGACTCGCCTTCTGATAGGCGACCTGCAAAGCCGACACCGTCTCGTCGACGGCACGCACCTCGGCGTTGATCCTGGCGATCTCGGCCGACTCGTCCCTGAGCTGAGAGGCCACCACGTCGAGTCGGTGCTCGATGGCCTCCACCTCCCTCGTGTCGCGAAGACCCGCCGCCTGCAGGGCAGAAAGCTCGCCCCGAACGGCGGCCAGCGCCCCTTCCGGGGAGAGGGCGGTCTGGGTCGCGATGGCTTTCTCCTCATCCTCGAGCAACCTGAAGTGGGTCTCCCGGCCTTCCGCTGCCTCGGCAGCAACGGCTTGCGCCGCTGCCATGCCGGCGAGCTCCTCGCGTATCGCGGCCAGCTCCGACTCGAGATCGGCCCGCCGATCGATGCTGGCCTGTCTCTTCCCGGACAGGGCCCGGCTCCGTTCATGAGCAATCGAGCCCAGTCTGCGGAACCTCTCGATGGTGGTCTCGAGCCTCGCCGCTGCCCCGGTGTCCCGATCGAGGTCGGCGCCGAGCAGAGACGCCCGGCCTGTCAGCTCCTCGAGCGACTTCGACAGATCCCCGAGCGCCTCCTCGTCCCTGGAAATGCCGGCTGCCAGGCGATCCAGCTCCGTCTTTCCGGATGCCAGCTCGCCGTCGTAGGACCTGATGGAGACGCCGGACAGATAGAGCCGAAGCTCCCTGACCTCGGCCTTCAGGCCGTGATAACGCTCGGCGGCCTTGGCCTGACGACGCAGGGGCCTGAGCTGGCGCTCGATCTCACCGAGGAGGTCCTGGAGACGGAGAACGTCCTCGTCGGTGCGCTCCAGGCGTCTCTCGGCCTTTTCCTTCCGCCGACGATGCTTGAGGATGCCGGCGGCCTCCTCGACCACGGCGCGATGATCTTCGGCTGAGGCATTGAGCACAGAGTCCACGTGTCCCTGGCTCACGATCACATGCTGATGCCTCCCCACCCCCGAGTCGCTGAGCAACTCCTGCACGTCGAGGAGGCGGCAACCCACGCCATTGATCTCGTAGTCACTCGATCCATCGCGATACAACCGGCGGGTGAGAGCGACCTCGTCGAGATCGATGGGCAGCACACGTTCGGCGTTGTCGATGATGAGGGTCGCCTCCGCCCGATTGAGGGAGGGACGGGTCGCGGTCCCGGCGAAGACCACGTCCTCCATCTTCCCGGTCCGGAGCGCCTTGGTGGACTGGGTTCCCATGACCCAGGCGAGGGCATCGACCAGATTGGACTTGCCCGACCCGTTCGGCCCGACGATCACAGTCACCCCGGGTCGAAATTCGAGCCTGGTCCGGTCGGCGAACGACTTGAACCCCACGAGCTTGAGTGACTTCAAATACACAGCAATTCCCTGGCAAATGACACGGTTGTGATTATGGCCGCAGGCTAACAGCGCCCCGGGTCTCAGCCGATCTTCATCGGGTTCGGGTGTATGAAGAAGTCACGGAGGGTCCTGTCCTCGGCGACGACATCGGACTCGACGCCCGTGACCGCAGCCATCGCAGGGCCTCCCCACAGCCAGGCGACCAGCCGGTCGACGTGATCCGATTCCCCCTGGGCGAAGACTTCGACGCTCCCGTCGGCGAGGTTCCTCACCCACCCGACCAGACCCAGGGACCTGGCGACCTGGCGGCAGGACTGTCGGTAACCGACCTGCTGGACCCTACCGGTGACCAGTGCGCGCACCGCGGTCGTCATCATCGCTGGATCATCTGGCAGTCGGGGCAGAAGTGACTGGAACGAGCACGGATGACGATGCGCTGGACCGGCGTCCCACAACGGACACACGGGAGATCGGTGCGCCCGTAGACGAGCAGCTGATCGAGATTCTCACCGGCCCTCCCGTCGGGCAGCAGATAGGCGAGGTCGTCGAGGCTGGTCCCACCGTTGTCGATCGCCGTTTCGAGCACCTGTCCGATGGCGGAGCGAAGCCGATCCACCTCGGCCGGAGCGAGGTCTCCCCCGGCTCGCAGCGGGTGGATGCCGGAGATGTGAAGGGCCTCGTCCGCGTAGATGTTTCCCAGACCGGAGACGAGGACCTGATCGAGCAGCAAAGCCTTGATCGGAGCAGTTCGGTTGTCCAGGGCGGCGAGAAGACTCTCGGTTGACGGAGGCTCAGACCAGGCGTCTGGGCCGAGACGGGCGAATCCCGACCCATCCAACTCCTGGTCGTCGAAGACAGCCACGAAGCCGAACGTCCTCGGATCGATGAATCTCACCTCGAGGCCATCATCGAGCAGAGCTCGAAAGTGGGTATGAGGCACCTCCTCCTCCGCCGGGTCCTCCACGGTGAAACGACCCGACATGCCGAGGTGGGCGACCATTGTCTGCCCATCGTCGAGGGGTGCTGCTAGGAACTTTCCCTTTCGGCCGACGTGTGACACCACCCTCCCCTGCAAGCGCTCGTCGAGCTCGCTCGGGACGGTGTTGTGCCTGGCCGTGCGGGGATGAGACGTCCTCACCCGGCTCAAGACGCGGCCCGCCATCGCTATGTCCAGATGACGCCGGGTGATCTCGACTTCTGGCAGCTCTGGCAAACACATCTCCAGACGGTGGAGCGTTACCGTACCCCCGCTCATGGAGATAACCCCACGACCGTTTGGTGAGGTGCTCGCCGAGGGAATGACCTTGCTGGTGAGGGTCTGGCGGCGCCTGCTGGCGCCCGCGTTCTGGTGCTTCACCCTTCTCGGCGCTGTCACCATCGTGACGCTGGTCTCCTCGGGCGCCAACGACTTCTTGCAGCAACTCATCACGGACCCGTCTTCGGTCGAGGCCATGGACGACGAGCAGCTGTTCGATGAGCTGGTCCGATTGGGCGGGGCGGCCATGGTCGCCGGGCTCCTCCAACTCCTCGCCACCGGGTTCCTCAACCTAACCGCACACCGGATCGTGGTGTTCGAGATGGCTGGAGAGGCAATGAGCACCCGTGACGCCGTGTCGTGGGCCGCCCGCCGGTTCTTCGTCCTCTTCCTGGCCGCGTTGCTCGCCTCGATCGCGATCTTGGTCGGCTTGCTTCTGCTGGTGATCCCCGGGATCTGGCTGGCCGGCTCTTTCACCATGCTCAGCCCGGTGGTGGCCCTGGAGGGTCTCGGGCCCGTCGCCTCACTCCGTCGCAGCATGGAGCTGGTACGGGGCCGCTGGTGGCCAACCGTCGGTTTCCTGCTCTTCGTCGGGCTGCTCGGCTCGGCTGCCGCCCAACTGGTGCAATTGATCGCCCTCCCGGCACTGGCGACGGGCGGGGTCGGGATCGGCGCCGGTCTCGCCTTCGTGTTCCTGATGGTCGTCCAGGGGATGGTCATAGCCGCGATAGCGGTGATGAGCACCCGTTGGTACGTGGACCTGAGGGCGCGCAAGGAGCCTCTGCTCAGCCTGACCTGATGGTATAGATGGCCTGTTCGGCCGCGGCCTGCTCGGCTTCCTTCTTGGATCGGCCACTGCCCTCGCCGAGCACGGCCCCGTCGACGGAGACCTTGGAGACGAAGACCCGCTCATGGTCGGGGCCCGAGCCGTCTGTCTCGTACGTCGGCTGTCTGCCATCCTTGGCCAGGACCTCCTGAAGCCTCGTTTTGTAGTCCTTCAGACCTGGCCGTTCGGCTCGTTCGTCGACCCGAGGGCCCCAGAGACGCAGCACGAGCTGGCCGGCAGCGTCCAGACCGCCATCGAGATACACCGCGCCGATCACGGCCTCGACTGCGTCGGCAATGATCGAATCTTTCTCCCGCCCGCCTGTTCGCGCCTCGGATGGGGTCAGCTCCAAATGCTCGCCGAGCCCGATGCTTCGTGCCACGTCGGCGAGGGCGGGGCGGCTCACCACCGCCGCCCGGATCTTGGCGAGCTTGCCCTCGGCCAGGTAGGGGTAGCTCTCGTACAGATAATCCGTCACCACCAGCTGGAGAACCGCGTCGCCCAGGAACTCGAGTCGTTCGTTGTTCGAGCGGGTCGGGTCCTCACTGCTCACCGACCTGTGGGTCAGCGCCAGGGCGAGGAGAGTGGGGCTCTCGAAGCTATAGCCCAGGTCCTCCTCGAGAGTCATCAGGAGGCGAGCCGGCGGGCCAGGCGACCCGGTAGGTCGCGATCGGCGGCATCCCGCGCCATGGCCAGGGCGTTGGCGATGGCAACCCTGGTCGAGGAGCCATGCGAGATGACGACGACACCATTCACCCCGAGGAGCTGAGCACCACCGTAGGTCTCGTAGTCGAGTCTCTTCTTGACGCTGTACAGAGCAGGGATGGCTGCCTCCTGAACCTCGGGGTCGAGTTTGGATAGCTCCTCCATCGCGTACCGCGCCACGACCAGGGCCGCCCCTTCCATTGTCTTCAGGAAGATGTTGCCGGTGAAGCCATCGGTGACGATGACGTCGGCCTTGTCGTTGGCCACGTCCCTCCCCTCGACGTTGCCGACGAAGTTGATCGGCGCCTGTTCGAGCAGGTCGTAGGCGGCGCGCTCCAGATCGCGTCCCTTTCCCTTCTCTTCACCGATCGACAGCAAGCCGACTCGTGGGTTCTCGGTGCCGAGCAGGACTTCGGAGGCGACCGACCCCATGATGGCGAATTGGACGATCTGGTCGGGCTTCACCTCGGGATTGGCTCCCGAGTCGAGGACGACGGTCGGGGAGCCCGGAGTCGGGAAAATCGAGGCGATGGACGGGCGCGACACCCCTTTGATCCGCCCGATGATGATCGCGGCCGCGGCCATCGCAGCCCCGGTCGACCCGGCCGACACCATGCCATCGGCCGATTTCTCGGCGACGAGCTTGGCGGCCACGGTGATGGAGGCACCCGGTTTCTCCCGGAGGGCGCGGGCAGGCTCTGCGGCCATGTCGATCACTTCGAGCGCGTCGACGATGGGAAGGCGGGTGTCGTGCTTCGCCAGCTCGGATTGGAGGATGTCGGGGTGGCCGACCAGCACCACATCGACGCCAAGCCGCGACGCGTCAACCGCTCCGGCGACGGTCTCGGTCGGGGCGTTGTCGCCCCCCATAGCGTCGAGGGCGATCCGGGCCAAGGCTCAGCTGGCCTCGATTACCTCGCGGCCGCCGTAGGTGCCGCACTCACGACAGGCACGGTGGGGCAGCTTTGGCTTTCCGCACTGCTCGCAAGCAACGGCGCTCGGGCGGGACACTTTCCAGGCAGCTTTCCGCTGCCGGGTCCGCGAGCGCGACATCTTCTTCTTTGGCACCGCCATTGGTGCTCTCCTTGGTCAGGAATCGAACAGATCTTTCAGCGCGGCGAACGGCGAGTCAGGTTCGTCTCCGTGGCCGCCACAGGGGTCACTATTCAAGTCGGTTCCGCAGGTTGGACAAAGTCCCAGGCACTCTTCTCTGCACAAAGGCGCGGCGGGAAGCCCAAGGGCGAGCTCGTCCTGCGCCGGGCCGGAAACATCGATATTGCCATCGACGATGCCATATCCGTCCTCGTCGGGGGTTCGTCGGAAGTACTGCTCCCCCTCGACGGAAACCGTGTCGTCCCACTCCGCGAGGCACCTGATGCAGGCGAAGTGGGCTTCGGCCGATGCTGTGAACTCGGCTTTCACCGCATCGATGAGCCCAACGACGCGCCCGGAGACACTCATCGGGCCCTCGATGCTCGTTTCGCCCAGCCGGAGACTCACCGACCGGGTGCCTGAGAAAGGCCGCTCCTTCCCCGGCACGCCGATCAGGTCGCCTACGGAGACCGACAGCTCGGATGTCATCTCAGATGGGGACGTCGGGGGGCTTGGGCCGGGCCTGGTAGAGCTCGTCCCTCGCGGTCTGTATCCGGGCCAGCATGTCGTTCAGGATGACCTCGACCCGCTGCAGGTTCTGCTCGATCTCGTCCTCGGTCTCGAGACGGAGGCGGCGTGCCTCCCCCTCGGCCCGGCGGACGAGGATGTTGGCCTCCTCCACCGCCTCGGCCACGATGCTGGACTCTGCGACGAGCTGGTCGGCCTCCTTGCGCGCCCGATCGATCAAATCCTTCGCCTTCTCGTTGGTCCGGGAGATGAATGCCTCCCGCTCACGGACCATCCATCTGGCGGCGCGTAGCTCATCGGGTAGCTCGGCCCTGATCCTCTCGAGTATCCCGAGAAATTGCTCACGATCCACCATCGCATTCCCCGACAGTGGGACGCTCTTGGCCTCGTGGAGGTGAACGATGAGGTCGTCCACCATGTCCTGAAGATCACCCAGCTCGGCTCGATGCTCCTGATCGTCGGCTTCCAGGACGACGGGATCCGGCGTCTCGTTCCCCTGGGTCACGACAACCGCTCCCGGAGCGCCTGTTCGACGACACCCGGCACCAGGCCGCTGATCGAGCCCCCGAGCCTGGCGACCTCTTTGACCAGCGACGAGGAGATGAAGCTCCAATCCGACTTGGTTGCCATGAACACCGTCTCCATTCCGGAGAGATGACGGTTCATCTGCGCCATCTGCATCTCGTACTCGTAGTCATCGACTGTCCGAAGACCCTTGATCACCACGTCGGCACCGACCTCTGCCGCGTACTCGACCAGCAGACCGGAGAACGAGCCGATCCGCGCCCTGTCCCCGAACAGCTCCTTGAGCAGGGACATCCGCTCCTCGGTGGAGAAGAGTGATTCCTTCGAGGGATTGTCGACCACGGCCACCACGATGTCGTCGAATACGGCGATCACCCTCTCGATGACATCGACATGCCCGTTGGTGGGCGGGTCAAAGCTGCCGGGGCAGAGTGCTGTTGTCATCTGGCGTCTGGTTCCTTCTCGTACCTGACAATTCTGGTATCTCCGTACCGCCTATCGGTGGCAACTCGCCAACGGTGGGGCGCGGCAGGGACCTCATCGGTGTGGCGACGGGACAGCACCACCTCGGCCAGAGGGCCCAGGAGGTGGTCGAGTGTGACCAGTTTGGCGCCGAGGTCGCCCGAGGACAGCGACCAAGGCGGGTCGATGAACACGAGGTCGTAACTCCCACCAGATCGGGCGAGAAAGTCGTCTACTGACGAGCTGACCACTGTGCCGCCGAGACCAACGGCCGTGATGTTCTTGCGGAGCGCTTCGAGAGCCCGGTGCCCGTTCTCGACGAACAGAGCAGTGGACGCTCCCCTGGAGAGAGCCTCCAGACCGAATGAGCCCGATCCGGCGTACAGATCCAAGACGGCGGCGTCAACGACGCCGGTGCCGAGCATGGAGAACACCGCCTCCCGGACACGGTCTGTCACCGGGCGGGTGTCGGGCGTGTCCGGTGCCAACAGCCGCCTTCCTTTGGCCGCGCCGGCGATGATCCGCATCGCTAGCTCTTGAACAACCAGTCGACCGATTCGCCGAGCATGGCCCTGACCTCCTCGGCGAGATCGGGGTGCTCCCTGAGCCCGGGATCCTGGTCCACGATGGCGAAGGCATCACGGCGGGCGGCAACGAGCAGATCGAAGTCCCGGAGGATATCGGCCAGCTTGAGATCTGCCATCCCCGACTGTCTCGCGCCGAACACCGTCCCCTGGCCTCTGATCCTGAGATCGTCCTGGGCGAGCTGGAAGCCGTCCGTCGTGGCAGCCATCGCGGCCAGTCGCTCCTCTCCGTCCACGGTGGAGGGATCGGCGATGAGCAGGCAAGTCCCGGGATGGCTTCCCCGGCCAACCCGGCCCCGAAGCTGGTGGAGCTGGCTCAGTCCGAACCGGTCGGCGTCCTCGATCACCATCACGGTGGCGTTGGGGACGTCGATGCCGACCTCGATGACCGTGGTCGAGACCAGTACGTCGACCTCACCGGCGCGAAAGTCTGCCATCACAGCCTCCTTGTCGGCCGGGCGGAGCTGACCGTGGATCAGGCCCACCCTGAGCTCGGGCATGAGGGCGGAGAGCCGGGCGTGCTCGGCGGTGGCGGATGCGGCCTCGATCTTGGGACTGTCCTCGACCAGCGGGCACACGACGAATGCCTGACGGCCTTCGTCGACCTGATCCTCGATCGTCTTCCACGCCAGGCCCTCCTCGGTGCGGGAGAGGACCCGGGTCGAGACCGGGCTCCTTCCCGGTGGCATCTCGACGATGGTGGACACATCGAGATCGCCGTACAGGGTCATTGAGAGAGTTCTCGGGATCGGGGTGGCCGTCATGATCAACAGGTCGGGCTCGATCGACTCAGCCTTCTCCTTCAACAGCACCCGCTGGGCGACTCCGAATCGGTGCTGCTCGTCGACGACCGCCAGGCCGAGCTTGCGAAACCGGACTCCCTCCTGGATCAGGGCATGGGTGCCGACCAGGATGTCGACTTGGCCCGAGGCGACGTCTTCGAGCAAGGCCTGCCTGGTGATCTCGGGGCGATAGTTGGTGCTGGCGGTGGAGCCGGTGAGGATCCCGATGTGCACAGCCGGGCCCTCGGTGCCGAAGAGGCTCTCCATCCCCAGCTCACTGCTCACAGCGAATGGCTCCGGCGACAGCCCGGCCTCCGCCAAGAGGCCGGTGACTCCCAGGTAGTGCTGCACGGCCAGGACCTCGGTGGGAGCCATGATCGCGCCCTGCCAGCCACCTTCGACACCGTTGAGGAGGGTGGCGACGGCGACAACGGTCTTCCCGGAACCGACCTCTCCCTGAAGCAGGCGATGCATCGGATGGGCGGCGCGGAGGTCTCTGTCGATGTCGGTGAGCACCTTCTTCTGGTCACCGGTCAGTTGGTAGGGAAGCCCGGCTATGAATCGGTCGACCAGCTCTCCCGTGGGCAGGTGGGCGAACCCGGTGGCCTCATCCATCTGACGCCTCTTCTGCAACGCGAGGGACACCTCGAGCCGCAGGAGCTCGTCGTAGACCAGACGGTCACGAGCAGGACCGGTATGGGACTCGGTATCCGGGAAGTGGATGAGGGAGTAGGCATCCTCCCGTGACATGAGGCCGTTCATGGCGAGGAGAACCTCGGGGATCGGATCGGGAATCGGCCTCGCCCTGTTCAGCGCGTTGTGCATCGCACGGAGGAAGTTGCCGGTCTTCACCTCGCCTACCTGCGAGTAGATCGGGACGATGCGCCCCGTCACGAGAGGCTCGATCTCGCCGTCGAGGACTTCGACGGCAGGATTCGACATCTGGAGCTTCCCCCGGAAGGACTCGACCGTCCCGGAGAAAGCCGCCTCGGTCCCTGGCTGCAGCAGCTTCTCGCGATACTGCTGGTTGAACCAGACGACCTTCAGCGATGCAGACTCATCGGCGATCAACGCCTCGGTCATCGTCAGCTTCGGCTTGGGCCGCCGGGTCGCGATGGCTTTCACCTCGGCGATGATCGTGACTTCGGTCCCGAGCGGGACACGGGCGAGTGGTGGCTTGTCGGAGCGATCCAGATAGGCCCGGGGGACATGATGGAGAAGGTCCGCCACGGAGAGGATCCCGGCCCTGGCCAGGACGGCCGCACGTTTGGGCCCGAGCGATCTGATCTCCGATACCGGGACGGCCGCAAGCCGGCTCAGCGTGGCCAAGAGACCGCCGTGAATCGGTTGCGTCCCACGTGGACACGGTACAAGGCGCCGGGTTGGTTCGGGTCGCCTACTCCCAGCGGAAGAACACCACGGCGGCAGCCCCGGACACGAGCGTCACCCCGCACACGACCAACCACGACCATCCCGGATCGAGTCCCAGCCAGCCATCCTGCATCGTTCGGACCGCGTGCATGAGCGGAGTCAGGTCACCAACCGTCGCCATGGTGCCGGCGAGGACCTCGGGCGGCGGGCCGGCGCCACCGACCATGAGCATCACGAACCACAGCATCACCCCGAGAGCCTGAGCGGACCTCGACGACGGCAACACAGCCCCGAGCAGCACGCCCAGTGCCGAGAAAGCCAGTGCGACAACGACGAATCCAGCGATGACCATTGGGATCGAGTCCGGCCCGGTGACCTCATACGCCGGCATGGCGACCAGCACCAGGATCAGGGCGCTCACCAACGAGATCAGGAAGGTCACCGCGACCTGGGAGCCGACCACGACCCAGGCTGGCATCGACGACGCCCGATAGCGCTTGAGCACACCGAGTTCCCGGTTGCCCGCCATATGGGTAGGCAGGCTGATCAGCCCGACCGACGCGGCCACGAGGGCGATGTAAGCCGGCAAGTAGTAGTCCATCGCCCCCACCCCCCGGTACAGGCTTGCATCTGCGGTGTTCCCGAACACCCCACCCATGACGAACAGAATCAGCAGCGGCAGCACGAGGGCGAAGAGAACCGTGAGGGGCTCGCGCAGGAACAGCTTCAACTCGAGCCAGGTCATCTTCAGCAGCAGTCTCACGTATCACCCCTCTCGGAGGTGAGAGTGAGGAAGACGTCCTCCAGGGTGGCACGCTCCTGACGGAGATCGGTCGGAGCAAGACCGTGTTCGAGAAGCGAAGAGGCAACATGGACCAGGACCGGTCCGTCACCATGAACCTCGTACTTGTCGCGCTCCCGGTCCCATGCCTTCACATGGGGCACCGAGGACAGCCACCCGACGTCCTGGCCATCCAGGCTGAATCTCACCCGGACGCCCCCACCGAATCGGTCGATGAGGCCCGAAGGAGATCCTTCAGCGGCAACGACCCCATGGTTGACGACCATCACGCGGTCGCAGAGTGCCTCCGCCTCCTCCATGAAATGGGTCACCAGCACGACGGTGGCTCCTCTCTCCCTGATCTGGCGGATCAGATCCCACGCGACACGACGGGAGGCCGGGTCCAGGCCGGTAGTCATCTCGTCCAGGAACACCAGAGTGGGATCGTTGACGAGGGACAATGCGACGAACAGTCTCTGTTGCTGGCCACCGGAAAGACTTCCAAAGCGCGCCTGGCCCTTGTCCGCAAGCCCCCAGTCGTCGAGAAGATCGTCGACAGATGGGCCGTCGGGACTGAGTGCTCCGAACAGATCGAGGGCTTCCCACACCTTGACCCGATCCGGCAGGGCGGACTCCTGCAATTGGGACCCGATGCGACGTCTGATCTCGCCCGACTGGGTTGTTGGGTCGAGGCCGAGGACTCTCACCTGGCCGCCGTCGATCTTCCTCAGACCCTGGAGACTCTCCACGGTCGTCGTCTTCCCTGAACCATTCGGACCGAGGATGCCAAAGATCTCGCCCTCTTCCACAGAGAACGAGATGTCGCGAACTGCGGTGAAATCCCCGTACTGCTTTACCAGATGGCTGACTTCCACGGGCGGCGCGGCCATGCCCGATTCTCCCTCGACCCGGCGAGGGGCGGCTAGGGTCGAATGGCGGTAATGCTCCAACTAGGAGTTGGCAGGAATCACAGCTATTCTTCCAGGCGGTCGAATCGGGTCGCAGACCCGTCTGCCTTCCAGACCGTCCCAGGAGTCTTCGAGATGTCTTATCGCTGTGAGATCTGCGGTAAAGAGCCGAGCTACGGCAAGACCGTGAGCTTCTCCCACAAGCGCAACAACCGCCGCTGGCTGCCCAACATCCAGAGGGTGAGAGTCCGGCATGGCTCCAACACGCGACGCGCCCGCGTATGCACCTCGTGCATCCGCGCCGGCAAGGTGGAGAAGGCCTGAGCATGTTGCAGGGCGTGGTGAAGAGCTACGACCCGGTAACCGGCGCCGGGATCATCGTTCGCGATGATGATCGATCCGAGGTGTTTCTGCGGCCCGGGTCACTCGAGGGCTCGGTCTTCCGCACCCTCCGTCAGGGCCAACGCCTCGTCTTCGAGACGATCGAGGAAGACGGGCACGTTTTCGCGTCCACGGTTCGCCTCGGCCAAGAGGGCTACTAGGCGACACGGGTTCCAGGCTCACCGCCCACCACCAACCGTGTGATCAACTAGGGTCCGGCCGACCCGAGACCCTAAGGAGGCTCAGTTGGTCCAGGCTTATGTCCTGATCCAGACCGAGGTCGGCAAGGCCGCCCTGGTCGCAGAGGAAGTGCGTGGCATCCCCGGCGTCGATTCGGCAGACGACGTGACCGGGCCCTACGACGTGATCGTCAAGGCCACCAGTGAGGACGTCGACTCACTCGGCAAGCTGGTCGTCGCCAAAATCCAGGCGATAGACGGCATCACCCGCACCCTCACCTGCCCGGTGGTACACCTCTGATCCGGGATTGAACCGACTGAGAAAGGGCCGGCTCCGCCGGTCATTTCTGGTTACCCCAATTTGGATGCGATCGTCCCGGCGCTCCTGAGGGCGGTGCCGTCGCTTCCCGCGACCGAGAAGACCCTGACCGGGCCGCTCTTCGCCTCGGCAAGCATGTCCCGAAACAACTGCTCCCGGCTGAGGGGGGGATCGATCCACAAGTATGCGGCCATCGACCCCGGGATCGTGTTCACCTCGTTGACCACGAGCTCCCCGTCGTTCTCCAGGTAATCGATCCTGGCTATCCCGCGCAGCCCGGCGACCTGGGTGACCCGGGTCGACAACCGTCTGATCTGATCCTCGACACTCGAATCGAGGTTGGCCGGCAGCTCCCTGCCACCGCTCACCTCACCGCCCCAGGCAAGGTACTTCTGGTCGTAGGAGTAGATGCCCTCGGAGGCACGGGCAGGGGCCTCGATCGCGGACATCTGCCAATTGGGATACGTGCGCACTGCCACCTGCAGATCACGACTCCCGGCCAGGAACGGCTCGACCACCGCACCCTGGTCGAAGTACGACGAGCTCTTCTTCAGCGCGAGCGCCGTGGCCCAGTCGTGCGCGATCTCGATGCCGATCGACGAGCCCCCGAAGCGGGGCTTGACGATGAACGGGCCGTCGAATGACGGTGGTGGCTCGTCGCCGGTGGCAACCAGCGCCCGGGGCAGCGTGGGCAGGCCCGCGGCGGCCATGGAAGCCCCAAAGGCGAGCTTGTCCATGCCCAGCGCCGACGCCGCCTGACCCGGTCCGGTGTATCGGAGACCGGCCAAATCCAGCAATCCTTGCAGAGTGCCGTCCTCTCCCGGCCCGCCATGACAGGCGATCAGGACCGCGTCGACGTCGAGCGGTCGCTTCTTGGTGATCAGGCCCTGCGCCGGAGCTGCCACGAAGGCCAGGTCTCTCGCCTTCCGGGGCACGCCGTCGGCGAAATCGGCGGCTTCGAGTCCGGGGTCCACCTCGAACCAATCTCCGAGTTTGGACCAGTACACGGCGTGCACCTCGCCAAGGGCGCGGGTGACCTGAAGACCGGTCAGGATCGAGATGTCATGCTCGTCGGAGGGCCCGCCGAAGATGACGGCTGGCTTGGCCATCGGGTCTCCTCAGGGATAGTGGTCGGGGAGATCGTTCTCGTAGAGGACCGCGTCACCTGGGCCGAGGTTCCGCTTGACCCAGTCGACTGCCTCCTCACGATTGGCGACGACGGTAACCGACGCCCTGGTATTGGCGGAACCGCTGAGAAGGGCGCGCCGGTTGGTCTGCCCCACCACCACCAGATCGTCAGCCACCCGAGCGGCCTCGGCCGCGAACGAGCGGTTCTCGTCGAATTGGCTCTGCCCCAGTTCGATCATCCCGGGCGTCACCACCACTTTCCTTCCCCCCTCCCCCACCCTCTCCAACAACCCCAAGGCGAGGCGGACGCCGGCGGGGTTCGAGTTGAAGGTGTCGTCGATGATCGAAAAGCCCCTGTCAGATTTCGACACGGTCTGCCGATGCTCGGCGCGGGGCAGATCGTCGAGTCGGCCGACCAGTTCACCCGGGTCGAGACCAAGACCGAGACAGACCCCCACCGCGACCGCGAGGTTCACCCGGAATGCATCCGTCGGCACCGTTGCGACCGGGGAGCCGTCGATCAGCAGAGAGCCGTCCCGAACGGTGACCTTTGCCTCAGCCCCCTCCCCGGAGACCGTGATGACCGCGATCCTGCCCGCGCGCTCCTCGGCTAGAGCCGCCAACAGGGGATGGTCGATCGCGATCACGCCGACCTTCGCAGAATCGAGGATCTCGGCCTTGGCGGACACGATCCGCTCCTCGGTCTTGAATCGCTCCAGATGAACAGGCCCGATGGAGACCATCGCGGAGACATCCGGCGGCATCCACCCACACAGGTCACCTATCTCCCCCTGCCCGTAAGTTCCCATCTCGGCGACGAAGACCTCGGTGCCGGGGACCAGGTGCTCGTTGATAGCCCTGGCCAGACCCAACCTGTTGTTGAACGACGCGGGGCTCGCCACGGTCCGCAACGATCCCGAGAGCAGATGGGCCACATACCTCTTGGTCGTCGTCTTCCCGTAGGAGCCGGTTATCGCCACGACTCTGGCTCCGGACGCTTTCAGACGGGCCGAGGCCTGGTCGACCCATCGATTGCCCAGTCGTCGCTCGATCGGGTCGAGGATGAGCAAGCCGATGTCGGTGATGACCGGGAGCAGGAACAGGCCCAAGGTGATCAGAAAGGCGGACTTGCTCAGGCCACCTGTGACGTAGATCACTGACAGCGTGATTCCAATCACGATCGCCAGTCGCCACAGTCTCCGAGTCCAGTTCGTCGGCGAGCTGCGGCCCCTCAGGGTGAGGCCCTGGGGGCCCAGTTGCCCGATGGCAACGAGGTACCCGGCCCACGGGGTGAGCAACGTCCCGATCAGGCCCATCACCGAGATGACGAACAGGGCCAGGTTGACCGGGCCGGCC
>JBFYOJ010000317.1:0-4749 GCA_041303885.1 Acidimicrobiia bacterium
TTCTGAACAGGAGAGCCCACATGATCGCGGCCACCCCCGCCATTGCCCCGCCGATGGCGAACGTCGTGACGATGGTCCGGTCGACGTTGATCCCCATGAGCCCGGCGATCTCCTTGTCCTCGGCCACTGCCCGAACCGCGCGCCCGGTCCGAGTCTTGGTCACGAAGTACCAGAGGACGATCGTGGAGAGTATGGCCACGATGATCACGAGCAGCTTCGTGGTCTCGATCGGCACCCCGAGGATCACGACCCTGCCACTGATGCTTTCGGGGAGGGCCGGGTAGGTGCGCACGCCCACGCCGAACAGCCCGGCGAAGGTGTACTGAAGGAAGAAGGAGACTCCGATCGATGTGATCAGGGGTATGAGTCGGGGTGCGCCGCGTAGTGGTCGATAGGCGGCCTTCTCCACCAGCATCGCAACCAGCATCGACGTGCTCATCGCGACGATCAGGACGATGAACAAGGACAGGACGATGTTCTGCTCCCACATCCCGGCCTGGAACAGGAGGTTGGCGGCCACGTAGCCGACCATGGTCCCGGACATGAACACTTCGCCATGAGCGAAGTTGATGAACCCCAGAATGCCGTAGACCATCGAATAGCCGAGGGCGATCAGGCCATACATCGCTCCCTGGCTGATACTGGAGATGACCAGGTCTCGCCATTGCTGGAGGGTGGGGCCCTCGCCTGCGAGGAAGAGCTGGATCGACCCGATGAAGCCGACGATGATCGTGATGATGGCCGCGACCCGGATGAACCAGAGGAAGGAGTCCACCCAGTTGAAGCGGAATCGGCGGGTCTTGGTTGGCTTGACTTCTACAGCAGCCGTCACGGGTTCCGGGACTATAGACAGGGCCGCTCAGCTGGTGCCGTGCCGGGTGAGCGACCTCCTCCACGCGAGAGGGGGGCGCCCGATGGGCGCCCCCCTCGTCAAGTGACTCGTCTGTGACGAATCCGTTTTGCCCGATCAGCCTTCGAACTCGTAGACCACGTTGGCCAGGACGTCTTGCATGTCCTGACCCGGGCTGTTCTGCTGCACCACCGTGATCTTGGTGGCGCCACAGTCCCCGAACTCGTCACAGGACAGGGTCCCGATCAGAGCCGAGTAGTCCGCGGTCGAGGAGATCTGATCACGCAGCGCCTGACGGTCGATGGTCAGATTGCCACTTCCATCGTCGACGGCGACGGTGTTGATTGCGTCGAGCAGCAGAGTGGTCGCATCGTATGCATGCGCCCAGAAAGCTGCAGACGGGTCCTCACCGAACTCTGACTGGTAGGTGGCCAGCACCTCATCGGCGGTCTTGCCGGTGATCTCGTTCGTGTTCTCCCCGTACCGCTGATCGGGGCCTGAGAAGTACATCCCCTCGGTCTCCGGCAGGCCGAGGAAGTTGGCGACGAGCAAGCCGTCGGCGCCCATCAGGAGCACGTCTTCCAGACCGCTCACTTGCCCACGCTGCTGGACGATGAAGTCGCCCTCCGGCGGGAAGATCGGGAAGAAGATGGCTTCCGGACCGGCTGCGGCCACTTCGGTGAGCACCGGCACCATGTCGGTGTCGCCCTTCTGCACGGCGGTGTAGATCACTACCTCTCCGCCCAACTCGGCGAAGGCGTCGGCGAAGGCAGTGGCCAGACCGTCGGTGTAGGGGTCGCCGTCATGGATGGCGGCGGCCTTGGTGACTCCCTGCTCGACCATGAACTCTGCCGCAGCCCGACCCTGGTAGAGGTCGTTGTGGGCGGTGCGGTAGTAGCCCGGGCGCCAGTTCTCGGCAACATTGCCGGCCAGGTCTGAGGTGAGTGACGGCGAGGTGTTGGCCGGTGAGATCATCACCAGGCCGGCGTCGCTGATCAGCGGCATCGCACCTGCGGCGGCTCCGGAGCACGAGGTGCCGATGATCCCGACCACCTGAGTGTCGGCCACGATCTGACTGGCCGCAGCCTGCCCACCGTCTGCCGAGCACAGGTCGTCGAGGCCGGTGCCCATGCTCACGTTGTGACCCTGGATCTGCCCGTAGTCGGTGATGGCCAGCTGGGTGGCACGCTCGCTGGGCACGCCCAGGAACGCGACATCGCCGGAAATCGCCTCGAGTGAGCGGATCTGGATGTCCTCACCAGCAGCAACGGTCACCACTCCAAGATCGCCGCCGGCCATCGTGGTGCCGGGGGCACCTGTGGTCGTCGTCTCTCCTCCACCTGCGGTGGTGGTGGTTTCCCCACCCGCCGCCGTGGTCGTGGACCCGCCGCCTTCACCACCGCCGCAAGCGGCGATGACGAGTGCAAGAACGGCCAGAAGCGCGAGAAGCTTTGGGCCTCTCATCGTTTTCATATGTTTCCTTCCTCCATTTGGGATGCGCGACGCGACAGAAGCCACGCCGCGCGGCGGACTTTAGACTCAAATCCGCCATCAGTCACCCGAAGTTGGCTCTACTCGTGGGCCGGGACGCGTAGCGTTCGCCCGTGGTTTCGACATCAAAAGTCGTCGAGGACGGCCTGGAGGCTCCCCCTCGGCGAGCCGACCGCCGTTGGGGATGGCTGGCCGCAGGCGTGCTCATCGGCATCGGGGGTTCCATCCTCTTCCGCGGTGCCGACACCGGGGGACCCACCAATGAGACCACTGTGCCGACGACCGCCCCCACCGAACCGGTCATCGAGGGAACAGGAGAGGTGATCGAGGGATTCCCGGACGGCCTGGTCGCCGCGATGCGAAGTGATGGGCGCAGTCTCGAACTGGCGATCTGGCCACTGAATGGCGAGCTATACCACCGGTCTATCACCGTCGGCACCTCGATGCCCCCTTCGCCGGTTGCCTTCGACTCATCGGGCCGGCTGTTGGCAACCGTCGTGCCCTCACCGGGAGGTGATCCAGGCATTCTCTACGCAGGCGTCCCCGATAGTGCCGTAATCATCGCTCTCGGTGTCACCGGATATGCCTGGCATGACACAGCCCCGACCGCTCTCGCCTACACGACACGTGAGGAGGAGGAGACCCTGCTCTGGGTCACGAGGAGGAACCTGGCCGATTCGGAGTTGGTGACCCGGGCGGTTGGAATCGAGGGCGGGGTGGTCGCCTGGGGAGACTGGGGATATGCGGTGCAGGACGGGGACTCCGTGGTCCTGCTCACCGAGAACGGTGAGATCGAGGACACTCATCCGGGGCGTTTCCTCGCCTCATACGCCACCGGCTGGCTGGCTGTCCAGGACGAACGCGTGAGTCTGCTCAATGCCGGAGGAGGCACTCGAAGCCTCGATCGCGAGGGTCTTCGCGACGACTACACCACGGGGAGATTCTCGAGGAACGGGGAGTCCCTTGCCCTTCTCACCCGGGACGGTGTGTCGATCGTTAGCCTCGAGGAGGAGACCGGGGTCGTCGAGTCCGGGGTGGAACCTGGTGTTCCACAGGTCGTCTGGTCCTCAGACAACCGATTCGTGCTCTACCCGGGTGGCGGTGGGAGGGGTCTTCGCGGGATCGTCGTCGTCGACACCGAGGACTTCAGCGTCCAGCAGGTGGTTTCGTCGGAGACACTCACCGGGCTGGGGGTCGTCCCGTCCTCCGGGCCCTAGCATCGACTCGATGGCGAGCTTTCATCTCCTCAGCGCCGGTTATGGCGGGAAACGGACTGCATCCACGGTCTCACTGGTCGTCTCCGGGTCGTCTCTGGTGGTGATCGACCCGGGGATGGTGTCCTCGACCTCCGTGATCCTCGACCCCTTGAGGAGTCTGGGGTGGGATCCGGGGCAAGTGACCGATGTGGTTCTCTCCCATCATCATCCCGATCACACGATCAATGTCGCCCTCTTCCCCAACGCCCGGGTCCATGATCACTGGGCCATCTACAAGGACGACCTGTGGACCGACCGCCCGGCGGAGGGCTTCGAGGTGGCCGATGGGGTGGTCTTGTGGGAGACGCCGGGACACACCGCTCAGGACATAACCACCATCGTCCGGGAAGCTGAGCAGACGATCGCATTCACCCATTGCTGGTGGTACGAGACCGCTCCTTATGACGATCCCCGATGCACCAATCCGGACAGTCTGCACGCCAGCAGGGAGCGGGTGCTCGAGGTCGCCGACCTCATCGTCCCCGGTCATGGGACGCCGTTCGTCCCGACAGCGTCCACCTCTCGATAGCCTCCGGGTCATGGCCGGATCAGGACCAATCGAAGAGCTTGCCTCCATCAACGCCTATCTGTCCGAGGCGGAAGGAAACGTTCTCGAAGCGATCGACGGGGGTCTTTTGCTCGATCGAACCGTGTTCTATGCCAGGGGCGGAGGACAGCCCGGGGACGTCGGGGTGATCCGTTGGGACGGCGGTGCAGTCGAGGTCCTCGACACCATCCGACGCGAGGGAAGGCCGTTCCACGTCGTTGCCGAGGGAGCCGAGCTACCCCACCCGGGGACCCCGGTCCAGGGTGTCATCGACTGGGCGCGCCGCTACCGGACGATGAAGACCCACACCGCCCTGCATGCTCTCTCCGGGGTGATCTTCCGGGACTTTGGGGCGAAGGTGACAGGGGGGAACATGGAGCCCGGGGTAGCACGGATGGACTTCGAGTTGGAGGGGATCTCGGTCGAATTCGGCCAGCAGGTGCAGCGAAAGCTCAACGAGGAGCTGACCAAGGGATACCCCACCGAGATCATCTACATGGCCCGACAGGAGGCATTGAAGGATCCCGACCTGATCCGGACCAAGGTCAACCTGATCCCGGAGTGGGTCGAGGAGATCAGGGTCATCGACATCGTGGGGCTCGATC
>JBFYOJ010000318.1:0-9498 GCA_041303885.1 Acidimicrobiia bacterium
GTCGCGGTCACCTCCGCCATTGCCACCCTCGCGTTCGCCGCCGCCAACCGGCAACGTCGCCGCGCCGCGGTCGGTGTGTGACAGACAGCCAGGAGATCAGGCGCCGACTGTGACACTCAAGGGGAGCTCGACCACCTGGCCGCTCTCAGCGGACATGTCGGCGGCGATGTACACCTCCATGGTCTGGCGGGCCAGCCGTGGCTCCACCATCACCGGGCGGTCATCGGCCACCGCCTCGAGGAAGTGCAGCGTCTCCCGCTCCATCGGACCGACGAAGACGTGGTCCACATATTCGCCGGGCATGGTGGACAGGGGGAATTGCACCCCGTCCTTCATGGTGTTCATCACGATGTCCTTGTGGCTTGCATCCATCATCAGGGCGCCTTCGGTCCCAATGAACTCGATCCAGGTCGCCGAGAAGTTCGGGTAGCCGGGCGGGAGAGACCACCCGGCGCCGATGGTGACCGTCACCCCGTCGTCCATGGTGATCACGATGACCTGGGTGTCGGGGACACCGTGCTCCGCCTTGCGCGCCCCCCACGCCACCTGGGAATAGACCCGGACCGGTCGGCGGGGCTCCAGGCACCAGAGGGAGAAATCGATATCGTGTGTTGCCTCCATCGCGGCGGGTGAGAGCTTGGTCCTCGAAGCGATCTTCGCCCCGAGCGATCGGGTGATGTGACGGCTGACGAGCACGCTGACCGGGTCACCGAGGGTGCCGTCGTTCAGGCTCCGCTTGACCAATGCCTGCTTGGCGTTGAATCGCTGCGAGTACCCGACGGTGAACTTGAGCTTCTTGGACTCGGCGATCTCGATGAGCTCGTCGGCTTCTTCCAGCGTTATCGACATCGGCTTCTCCAGCAACACGTGCTTGCCCGCCTCGAGGGCCGCCTTTGCCATGGGGTAGTGCAGGGTCTCAGGGGTGGCCGAGATCATCAGGGCCTGGATGTCGGGGTCGGCCACCAGGGACTCCCAGTCGCCGGTAGCGGTCACGGCACCCGTCCGCGCGGCCATCTCGGCGAGACGTTCGGGGTTGACCTCTGCGAGATGGAGTCGGCCGACGAGGGCGCTGCTGGATGCGGCGATGGCTCGGATGCCACCGCACCAGCCGACGCCGATGATCCCGACGTTGAGCGGTTCCATGGTTGGTCCTTTCGGTTAGAGAAGAGCTTCGGGCTCGATGGGCAGTTCCACCGGGCGCCCGATCCTGGCTGAGTAGTCCATGGCCATGGTAAGGATCAGGTTGCGGTGTCCATCGCGTGCAGTGGCATGCGGCGTCGCCACGCCCGTGGTGAGCCGGTTGAACCAAGTCATCGTCTCCTCACGCATCGGTCCCCAAAGCAGCCCGTCGGAGACATCGCCCGGTGGGTAGCTTCCGATGAAGTCGACGTAACGCTGCGAGTCGGGCTCGTAGCCCTTCGAGGTGTATCCCGCGGGTTGCGGGATCTGCGTCGCCAGGATCACATCCCGGTGGGTGTCCTCGATGTCGATCACTCCTTTGGTGCCAACGATGCCGATCTCCAGGCCGTAGACCGCTCCCGGCCATACCGTGGGCAGGGCCCAGCTGATGTTCATGCTCCAGATGGCACCATCGTCCATCGTGAACAGGCCGAAAGTCGCGTCCTTGGTCCCCATCTCCCCCAGCGTGTGGTCGGCCGACCGTGCATACACCTCGACCGGAGTCTTCGGCTCCATGAGCCACATGCACATGTCGAGGCTGTGCGTCCCGGAGACGACCATCGGTGTCAGATTGGACCGCTCGGAGGTCTTGCGAAGGGTGGCATCGGGCACCATCCGGTTCATGAAGGCCCTCGTGACCACGCTGGTCACATCACCGATCTGACCGTCACGAAGACGCTGCTTCACGGTCTGGAACCGTCGCCTGAACCGCTGGGTGTAACCGATGACGGCGTCGACCCCGGCCGCCTCGATCGCGGCGAGGACACGCGCCGACTCCACCGGGTTGGTGGCGAGGGGCTTTTCGATGAATAGCGGGACACCCAACTCGACAGCGGCGAGAATCGGCTCGACGTGCTCGTTCTCGGCGGTGGCGACGATCACCGCGGTCACCTCCGGCCTGGAGAGGAGCTCGTGGAGGTCGGTCGTCACCAGATCGGCGTTGGTGTCCTCACCCAGCCTCTTGGCGGTGTCGGCGTCGATGTCGCACAGGCCGAGCCAGTCGATGCCGGGATGCTCCTGCGCCAGGACGGCACGGATCCGCCCCACCGTCCCACAGCCGACGATGGCGAGCCCGATCCCGGCCTTCATCGCTCGATTCCGAGAAGAAGCGCCGCGTTGCCACCGACGATCAGGTCGCGGTCGTCGGCGTCCAGGCCGTCCACCCGGTCAAGCAGGCCGAGCGGGTCGTCCTCGCCCATGTCGTAGGGATAATCGGTGCCGAGCAGGATGTGATCCGCCCCGTACTTGTCGATCAGGAAGCCCAACTGGTCAGGCTCGAACACCATGGTGTCGAAGTAGAAGTTGGAGAGATACTCGCTCGGTGGCCGGGGAAGACCATGTCTCACGTCCTCCCGGGCGTGATAGGCGTGGTCGAAACGGCCCGCGTAGGCGGGCAGGTAACCCCCGCCATGGGAGAAGACGAACTTGAGCCCGGGGTGACGCTCCATGACACCGTCGAAGATCAACCTCCCGGCACAGATCGTCTCTTCGAGCGGGTGCCCGATGGTGTTGAAGAAGTAGTGGTCGGTGAATCGCGCCG
Source organism: Acidimicrobiia bacterium (assembly GCA_041303885.1). GTDB lineage: Bacteria > Actinomycetota > Acidimicrobiia > Spongiisociales > ZC4RG35 > JARDZU01. Next base: position 2,720 of record JBFYOJ010000318.1, read on the forward strand.
GCTCGGTGAATCCGGTGGGGTGGATGAACACCAGCATGTCCAGATCTTCGACCGCTCCCCAGAACGACTCGAACCGCGGGCTGGACAGCTCCTCGCCCTCGATGTGTGTCGCCATCTCGATGCCGCGGAACCCCAGCTCGACGGCACACCGTTTCAGCTCATCTATGGCCGAGGCCGGATCCTGCATCGGAACGGCCCCCAGACCGAGGAACCGGTCGGGATAGGCGCGGACCAATTCGGCCAGATCGTCGTTGATCAGCCGGAAGGCTCGCGTCCCCAGCTCGCCACCGGCCCAGTGAAACAGCTGATATGGGGAGAGACACAGTGCCTGGACATCCACGCCCATCGCATCCATGTCGGCCAACCGCACCTCGACCGACTCCATCTTGGGCCGGAGGTCCTCCAGCTGCTTTCGATTCACCTCTTTGGTGAGCTCGTTCCCGAACTGAAAGGGCACCCTTCCCAGCCGCTCCGACTCGGGTTTGACCAATGCCGCGGCCCGACCGCATTCCCGGTGGCAATGGATGTCGATGACCCGGCGATTGCTCAAGTGAACCGTCTCCCTGTAGGCGTCACATCATGCAGAATATATGATTTCTCGTTCGGTTGCCGATCCGGCGGTGTCAGAGCCCGAACAGCCGCCGGGCATTGCCACCGGCGATCATCTCCCGCTCCGTCTGATTCATCCTCGAGTCGCCCAGGAGAGCCAGCGGATCGGTCAATCCCATGTCGAAGGGGTAGTCGGTGCCGAGCAACACCCGGTCCGCCCCGAATCGGACGATCAGCAACTCGATCAGACCCGGATCGAAGACCGTGATGTCGAAGTGGAGACGGCCCAAGTACTCGGACGGGAGACGGTCGATGTTCCCCCGTAACTCGGGCCGGTGGCGGAAGGCGTGATCGGTCCTGGCCGAGTAGAAGGGCAGATAGCCGCCCCCGTGGACGAGCAGCATCTGAAGACCTGGGTGGCGCTCGAACACGCCGCCGAGGATCATCCTGGTCACTGCCAGCGTGGTGGAGAGGGGCATTCCGATCACATTGACCAGGTAATAGTCGGTCATTCGCCTCGCCTCGGTGAACCCAGCGGGATGGAGGATCACGACCAGGCCAAGCTCCTCGAGGACTTCCCACACCGGCTCGAACGACAAGTCGTCGAGATCGAGCCCGTTGACGTCCGAGCCGATCTCGACCGCGGGGAAGCCCAGGTCGGACACCCGGCGTGCCTCGGTCACGGCGACAGCGGGATGGGCCATGGGAAGGGTCCCCACGCCGACGAACCGCTTCGGGTCGAAGCCAACGACTTCGGCGATCCGCTCGTTCTGGAGGGATGCCACCTTCGGAGCCAGGTCGGTGTCGGCCCAGTAGTAGTACTGGAACGGGGTCAGAGCGACCAGCTGGATGTCGACACCCATCGCATCCATGTCGGCCAGCCGCGTCTCCGGGTCGGTGTACTTGTCACGCGCCAGCTCGTAGAACTCGTTGTTGAGCTCCCTGGTCGTCGACGAGGAGAAGAAGGTGCGGGGCTCGTCCTCGGGTCTCAGATGCGGTCGGGTGAGATCGACCGATTCCGGGACCATGAGATGGGTGTGCACGTCCACGGAGCCGGTGGCCGGATTGGCGGGGGAATCGGTCGGGCCCCAAGCAGCGACCCAATCGCCGGGGGTCGCGGTCATTTGAGGCGCCCGATGCCGGCGCGTCTCCGCACCACCTCGATCACTGACGAATTGTCCTTGTCGGCCAGACCGTTCTCCTCGCCTTCGGCGAGGGCGGCCCGGGCGACCTCTGCAAGGTCCATCGTCGCCCCCAACGCGTGACCGTGCTCGACGATGAGCCTCGCGTCCTTGTGACTCTGACGGAGCCTGGCAAAGGGCTCTTCGTGGTAGCCGGCGACCATCCGGTCACCCCAGACATCCATCGCCTTGGAATAGGCGAGGGAGTCCTTCAGGACATCCAGGGTGGTTCCGAGGTCCATCCCTGCCAGCTCCGCCACCACCAGGCTCTCCGCCAGGGCCATGCGATGCACCGTGAGGGCGTGATTCACGATCAGCTTCATCCTGGCGGCCGAACCGACCGGGCCGACGTGATGGTGGGACCGGCCGATCGCCTCAAAGATCGGGGTTCCCCTCAAATAGGCCTCCTCGGGGCCCCCGACCATCACAACCAGCTCTCCCCGCTCCGCCACCTCGCTGTTGCCACTCACCGTCGTGTCGGTGTAGGTGATGCCGACCCCGGCGAGGGCGTCTGCGATCTCAACGGCGTCTCCTGGGCGCCCAGTGGTCGTGTCGTACACGAACATTGGCGAGACCCCCGACCCGGCGATGCCGCCGTGACCGAGACACACCTCACGGGTCACATCGGAATTGGGCAGGGAGAGAACCGCGGCCCAGCACCCCTGGACGGCGTCCGCCGGCGAGCCGGCCGGGGCACCGCCCTTTTCCTCGAAGTCCACCAGAGGGCCCGGATCGGGGTCGTATCCACGGACCCGGTGGCCGGCGGCGAGCAGGTGACCCGACATTCGGGATCCCATCAGACCGAGCCCGATGAAGGCCAGGTGCTCCCCCGTCATTCGCGCCCCGTCACTCGAACCCGTACAGGACCGAAGGGTTGTCCACCAGGATGCGGCGCCTGAGCTCCTCCTCCGGTGCCCACAACTCCAGCTGCTCGAGCAGATCGGCATCGTTGGGCTGCTCGTTGAACTTGTTCGGATGGGGCCAGTCGGTGGCCCAGAGCACGCGATCGGGATTGGCCTCGATCAGTGCTCTCGCCATGGGTACCACGGCCGGCCATGGGGGCAGGTCGCCCACGCCGAGCCGGTTTGGTGCCGACAGCTTGACCCAGGTGCTCCCGTCCTTGACCAGATCGAGCAGCACTCGGAACGGCGGATAGTCGACACCTTCAGTCGCCGGCATATAACCGAAATGGCCGATCGAGACCGGCGAGTCGAGGGAGCGCAGCAGGGGCAGCAGGTCGGGCAACTCGTGACCAGAGAAGAGGAACTCGACGTGCCAGCCAAGAGACGCTATTCGCTTCACCAACCCCGGGACCTCATCGAGCTCCACCGGCATCCCACCGACATTGTCCAGGTTGAGCCTGATTCCCCGGGCCCCGCGGGCGTGAAATGCCGCCAGCTCCTCATCCGTGACTCCTCCCTCGACTGCGATAACCACCCTGGCCCGCTCAGGGATCCGGGCGGCTGCATCGAGGATTGCCGAGTTGTCCGTCCCGTAGACCGATGGCTGGGTGAAGACCACCCGATCGATCCCGAGCCTCGCGTGCATGGCCAGCATGTCGTCGAGGGTGGACTGGGGTGGGTTGTATCCGCGGTTGGGGGCCAGCGGATAGCCATCGACGAAGACATGGGTGTGACAGTCCACCGACCCCGCGGGGACGGCCATGTTTGCCTCTCGCGTCTCCCGAATCGGGGGCAGGCAGTCCGGGATCTCTGTCATCGGTCAGTCCCGGATCGGGATGGTGAGATGCCGGACGGTGATCTCGACCAGACGCTCCGCATCGCTGGCTCGTATGGCGTCGACCATGTCGTTGTGATCTCTGGTCGCGGTCTCTTTGAGGAAGGGGCTCTTCCGCAGGGTGGCGCTGACGAAGACGACCTGGGTGTTCTGGAGCCCGTTGATGACCGAGACCAGCCTGCGAGAAGACGAGGCCTCGTAGATCTTCTGATGGAAGGCACGGTTTCCCTGCACCCAGACATCCCAGCTGTCGGAGGTGGCCATCTCGGCGAGGATGGCCTCGGCCGAGGCAAGGATCTCGGGCGTCATCCCGGCCACCGCCTCCCGGGCGGCCATCGGCTCGAGCAGCTGGCGGATTCGGACGATCTCCTCGACATCCTCCCTGGTGACCGGGTTCACGACCCCGCCGCGATAGTTGTCGATCCTGACCAACCCCTCGAACGAGAGCTCTCGCAGCGCCTCGCGCACCGGGGTCGTGCTCACATCGAAGCTCGCCGCAACCTCGGCGAGGCTGAGCCTCGTGCCACCGACCAGGTCCCCATTCAGTATCGACCTGCGCAACGAATCCGACACGAAATCGGTGGCAGTGCGGGGGCGGGCCGACCGGCTCAGCACCGGATTGTCGCTTCGCGTCGTTTCCACAAGTCCTAGATCCTCCACATCTCTCCTCTCAGACGACCGGGTTGCGCAGGGTGCCGATACCGTCGATGGATATCTCCACCAGATCACCCGGCGCCAGGTAGCGGGGCGGGTCGAATCCGATTCCCACCCCCAAACCGGTTCCGGTGGCGATCACATCGCCCGGCTCCAACGTCATCACCTCGCTCAGTGTCGCGATGAGCGTCTCCACATCGAAGATCAAGTCGCTGATCGGCGCGTCCTGGCGAAGCTCGCGGTTGACCATCGTCCGCATCGACGAGGCGCGTATGTCGGGAAGCTCGTCGATAGTGGTGATCCAGGGCCCCATCGGACAGAAAGTGTCTGGGCTCTTGCCGACGAACCACTGCACGTGACGCTTCTGCAGGTCCCGGGCGGTGACGTCGTTGACGATGGTCCATCCGAAAACGTGGCCGAGGGCCTCCTCTCGGTTCACGTTGCGGGCATCGCTCCCGATGACGACGGCCATCTCCCCTTCGTAGTCGGTCGTCCCGGTGGGGTCGTTGGCCAGCACGATCGACTCGTCGGGCCCGATCACCGATGTGGTCGCCTTGGTGAAGATCACGGGATGGTCAGGGATCATCTGCTTCTCAGATGCGTCGAATCCTGAGTTGGAGAACTCCTTGGCGTGATCCCGGTAGTTGCGGCCGACGGCGATGATGTTCTTCCGGGGCGCCAACGGCGCGAGGAGACGCACCTCGTCGATCGGGAGCCTCGACCCTTGCGAGATGGCATGCTCGACCTTGCCCCGATCCCACTGGGCGATCAGATCGACGGTGTCGTCGGGCAGCCCCGAACCGGCCAGATCGACCAACTCGTCCCCTTCGACCACCCCGATGCGGCGTTCACCGTCGATGTCGAAATTGGCCAGCCGCATGACCGGCGATGGTACATCGTGCATGATGCATCGTGCATCACGCCGGGGCGACTGCCCCACGGTTCGTGGCCAGACGCCGAACCGGTTTCCAGAGGATCGCGGCGACCAACATCACCATGGCGGCGATGGCGAAAGTCAGACGCGGCCCGAAGGATTCGGACGACCAAGAGCCGGAAGGCGGGCCGATCACCTGAGCGATACGGACGAAGGTGACCCAGGTCAGCACGGTGAGACCACGGTAGGGGGGGCCCCCGAGCGTCGCGGCCTTCTCCTGGGCCTGAGGCACGAACAACCCGAAGCCGACTCCGGCGATGGCCAGACCGATCGGGACCACCCACCAGGCCGGGGCGACCGAGGTGACTGCCATGCCGATGGCCATGAGTGAGAAGGCGAGGCCGACCAGACGCGATCCGCTGTGGCGGGCGCGAAGACTCCCGATCTGGACGGCGGCGACCACGACGCCGACCTGGAAGGCGGAGATGATGAATCCCCGGCCAGACGACTCCATCCCGAATATCCGATCGAGAAACAGTGGGGTGGTGGTGAAACCCAGGCCGTGCATCACGATCGTGACCGCCACCGTCGCCCCCAGGATGCCGACATAGTCGACGAGGTTGCGGCCGCTCCGCAACGAGGCCAGGGCTTCGCCGGCGTGGGTCAACGGTGGCTCTACCACCCGTCCGGGGTCCAGCGGCATCCTGGTCATCCAAAGCGCGAGCGGATACCCGATCAGGAAGATCAGGAACGGTTGGAAGACACCACTCCGGCCGATCAGACCCGCGGCGATGGGGCCCATCATGTTGACCAGAGTCACTCCCCCTAGGTTGAGTCCCATCGCCCTGGTGCGTGCCGGCCCGGAGAAGAGATCGCCCACCAGGACGATGCCCAGGCCGAGCAGGCCCGAGGTGCCCACCCCCTGCAGCACCCGCATCGCGACCAATCCCCAGAACGAGCGCGCCCAGAATCCGGCAACGCCGAAGCTGGCGAAGATGAGCAGGCTCACCAGAACCACCCTCCTCCGACCGAAGCGGTCGGCGAAGTACCCGATCAGGATCGACAACAACACGCCGGGCGCCGACACCGCCGCCTGGACCAGCCCGATCGAGGCCCGGCTCACACCCAGGGCGTCGGCCAGGTCGGGAAGGAGGGGGGCGGTCACCGAGAAGCCGAGAGTGCCGATTGCGCCGATGGCGATGGCCATCACCAGCCGCTCACGGGACGACGTGGCGGAGCCAATCGGGTGGAGAAGGCGACGAGATGCGATGCGGCCCAATATATTGTCGCCGGGTGACCGGTGAGTGGTGGCAACAACTCGGCCCGCGTTGGGAGTCCTCGACCGCGGCGAAGCCCCCGTACCGGACCATCGACATCCACACCCACGTCGAAGTGCCTGCCGCGGCGGACATCGCTGCTCCCCTGTTTCGCCCGGAATACGACCCGAGGATGCAGGTACAGCCGGAGGAGAGCACCCGATACAACCGTGAGCTGCGGGCGACCCAAACCGCCCAGTTCGTCGAGCCCGAGAGAAGGCTGGCCGACATGGACCTCCAGGGGATCGATGTCCAGGCCCTCGCCATAGCCCCACCTCAGTACTTCCACTGGCTCGACGCGGCCACCGGACCCAAGGTCAACTCTATGCAGAACGATGCCATCTTCGAGATGACCCGGGCAGCGCCTGACCGATTGGTCGGAATCGCCAACCTGCCCATGGATCACCCCGAGGCTGCCGTCACCGAGATGGCGCGGGTGAATGCCAACCTGGGGTTCAACGGGTTCGA
>JBFYOJ010000319.1:0-4935 GCA_041303885.1 Acidimicrobiia bacterium
CTCTCTCGACGGGGCGGAATCTTCGAGAGTCGGTGGCCTGAGGCAGGTAGGCCACCGGCACCTCGACCTGGGGTCGTAGCCAGTCGGCAAACGAGCGGGATGCCACCAGGATCAGGTCGTACTTCTCACATTCCCGAACCGATATGTCATCGGGATGGCTGATGATCCACAAGACATTCACGTGAGCCGGCTTCGGTGTGTATCTGGTCAAGCCACGGATGTGAATCACCACGTCCACTGCCTGATTCGCAGGATGCTCCCACTCTGGGAGGATGTGGACAGTGGTCGGCATCCCGAGCCGGGTGAGCGCCGAGGCGAGCGCCTCACCGAAGTGGGTGTCACCCCACTGTGCCTTCACCTCCTCTTTCGGGACCGGGATCTTGATCGCCGCGTGGGGACGGTCGAGTTGGCCGAGTGCCAGGTCGAGTAACTCTCTGGGACGGGATGTATAACTGTGGGCCAGCAGCACTTTCTCACGGAGGTGGCCCACCAGCTCGAGGCGTTCTCGTTCGTTGCCCAGGTAACGGTCAAGCTGTTTCCGCAAGTTCTCGGCTCCGGAATAGGTGGGGAGCATCCCGCCAAAGACCTCATCCGAACCCTCGGCGTTGTCGGTCAACACCAGCGCACCAGAAGCCAAAGCATCGAACACCCTGCCATTCAAGAACGCATACGGGAGGGTGGGGGTGGCCGTGTCGTCGAGAACGATTTTGGTCGACCGGTAGACATCCGGGAGCAGCTCGTATCCAAGGTGGCCCCTCCAGTATCGAGCCGCTCGCGGATCCCTCTCCCAGCCCTTGCCGAAGATCATGAACCGCTCGTCGCCGTGGACGTCGAGCAGTCGGATCAGGTCCCGCCCGAATCCCCAGTTGTTCCCGGTGAAAACGAAGTCGGCCTCGAACAACGGATTGGGAGCACCCGGCTTGAACCGGGTCGAGTTGGTGGCCATGTGCACGACTGAAGGGTGATGACGAGATCGGAGCGATATGGCATCCGCTCCCATCTGGCTCGACACCGCTATCAGGTCGTACGCGTCGAACCAAGGCTGCTCCAACCATCGGTCCACCCAATTCCTCACCCACGCTACCGAGAAGGCTCCCTCGGGCTTTCGTCGGACGTCGTAGGAATCGAGGAGAGAAATCACCAGATCCACGTCTTCGTCGATGTCGTACCAATGGTCCAGATACCGCTCGGCGTACACCACACGCCACCCGTCGGCAGCGAAGGCTTCCCCTAGCTCATGGGCCGTGTAGTAGTCACCCCAACCGGCATCAATCTGGTCGTGGGTCAGCGTGATCGCGACCGTCCTGGGCCTCTCGACGGTCCATGCCCGGCCTGCGGTCAGGCGATCTCGAACCACCGACCTGGTCAGGCGCGGTGACCAGATCTCCGCGAACAGTCGACGATTCTTGGCGCGACTGGCCTCACGCACCTCGGCCCCAACCTGGGACATTGTGGCCGACTCGTAATGGAATAGGGCTGCCTTCCCCGCCATGACGATCCGACCCGAGTCCCTGAGCTTGAGGCACAGGTCGACGTCCTCCCGGCCATAGACATACCTCTCATCGAAGCCGCCCACCGCTACGAAGTCAGTCCTGCGCAACAACATTGCGGCGGCGGTCACTGCCGGCACGTCCAGCACCTCCAACAACTGCGGATCGAGTGGGTCTGGGCCGCCCGAATTGAATGCTCGAACGGCGCCGAGCCTGAACCCGAAGTGAATCCCGCGATGCTGCACGGTGAGATCGGTCTCAGGGTCGCCCCGCGACGGGAATACGAGCAGAGCTCCGACGGCGACAACGTCTTCCCCACCCGTCATCGCTTGGACCATTGCACCCAGCCAGCCGGGGTTGATCGGCTCGACGTCGTTGTTGAGAACGAGCAGCAACTCGCCTTGGGCGAGGTCGGCGCCCTGGTTGTTTCCCTTCGAGAACGAGACGTTCTCTTCGTTGCGCACCACCCGAGTCGGATACGGCCGCTCAACGGCAAGAACGTCGACCGTTGAATCGATCGACCCGTTGTCGACGACTATCACCTCGAAGGGCCGATAGGTCGTTCGATCGAGTCCTCGAAAAAGACGTCGAAGATGCTCTGCGCCATCCCGGGTCAACACCACGATCGAAACCATGGGTCCCGTCACGGTGGTCACACCGGATCGCCCTGAGGCGACCCGGCGAGCCAGCCGCGACTGTGCTCGCCGATTCGGTCGCTTCTGTGCAACACCCGGGGCCTCTTGGGCACTGCCTACCTTGGAGGTCAGCCCCAGTCGTCGGGCGAATCTAACGATGGGCGAGGCGAGATCGGCCACTTTGAGCGCGATGCGGACCGATCGCCGGGAACGCAGTTGACGATGCTTCTCCCTGGAGGCAGCCAGATCGTCCTTAAGCCCATCGACCTGCGCCCGCAGGCGGGCCAATTCGTCTCGGTCGTAGGTCATCGATGCGTGAACTCGCGGGAAGTGTGCGCGTAGGTCTGCCCTGGGTAGCTGGTGATATCCATTCGACGCAAACGGTACCGTGTCGCATCGTGGAGACACTCCCGACTCGGTTGACCGGCATCATTCTTCTCGAGCCTCATAGCTTCGGAGACGAGCGGGGGCTCTTCTTCGAAAGTTGGAATGCTCGGGACTTCGATGAGAAGACGGACCAATCCGTCACATTCGTCCAAGACAACCACTCTGGCTCGAAGAAAGCGGTGCTGCGTGGTCTCCACTACCAGCTCCCCCCTCATCCACAAGGCAAACTGGTTCGGGTCGTCGTTGGCGCCATCTTCGACGTGGCCGTTGACATCCGGCGCTCCTCGCCGACATTCTGTTCGTGGTTCGGAGTCGAGTTGAGCGCGGCGAATCGGCGGCAGCTATGGATCCCGCCCGGGTTCGCCCACGGCTTCCTCGCTCTCTCGGATTGGGCCGAGGTGCTGTACAAGACCACCGATTACTACGCTCCCGAGCTGGATCGGTCGATCCGCTGGGACGATCCCGAGATCGGGATCGAGTGGCCGATCGAAGGTGAACCTATCCTCTCCGACAAGGACGCCGGCGCCCCATACCTGGGGGAGGCCGAGGTGTTCGCCTAGGTCCCCTGGAAGGGAGGAGAATTGGGACGTCGCTATCTGGTCACCGGAGGAGCAGGCTTCATCGGCTCCAACTTCGTGCGTTATGTGCTCGCCCACGAGCCGGATGCCACGGTCACCAATCTCGACGTCCTCACCTACGCCGGGGTCAAGGCCACGGTCGAAGAGCTAGACGCCCTGGGACGCCATACCTTTTTGCTCGGTGACATACGGGATGCCGATCTGGTCGACCGTCTCATGGCGGACCACGACCTGGTCGTTCATTTCGCCGCCGAGAGCCATGTCGATCGCTCCATAGAGGGCCCCTCGTTGTTCCTCGAGACCAACGTCGTTGGGACCGGCCTCCTCGTCGATGCTGCCCGTCGTCACCGGATACAGAGGTTCATCCACGTCTCCACCGACGAGGTGTACGGGTCGGTCGATGAGGGTTTCGCCCCTGAGGATGCGCCTCTGGAGCCCTCCTCCCCCTACTCGGCCTCCAAGGCGGCTTCGGATCTTGTCGCCCGCTCCTATGCGGTCACTTTCGACTATCCGGTGATCGTCACCCGATGCACCAACAACTACGGCCCATACCAATTCCCGGAGAAGGTCATCCCTCTGTTCGTCACCAACCTGTTGGATGGGAAGAAGGTCCCCTTGTACGGGGATGGCCGCAACGAGCGGGACTGGCTTTATGTGGAAGACCATTGCTCTGCGCTCCATCTCCTCGTCGACCAAGGAGAGCTCGGCGAGATCTACAACATCGGGGCTAACGCCCAACTCCCCAATCTCGAGCTGACCAGGCGGATCCTCACTGCGATGCGACGTGACGAGTCGTGGATCGAGCACGTCACGGACCGTCCGGGACATGATCTCCGCTATGCCGTCGACTCATCCAAGCTCCGCTCTCTGGGTTGGGAGCCGGCCAACTCCTTCGATGACCGACTCCTGGACACCATCAGGTGGTACGAGGACCGTCAGGACTGGTGGCGACCTCTCAAGGAATCGGTGTGAAAGGCATCGTCCTCGCCGGCGGAGCGGGAAGCCGGCTCGATCCGATCACCAGAGTTGCGTCAAAGCAACTCCAGCCCGTCTACGACAAGCCCATGATCTACTACCCGCTGGCCACCCTGATGGAGGCGGGAATACGCGACATCCTTCTCATCACCACGCCACACGATGTCCCCCGCTTCGAGGATCTGCTCGGCACAGGGCATGAGCTCGGGATCCACATCGAATATGCGGTCCAGCCCGAGCCGAAGGGGATCGCCCAAGCCTTCCTCATCGGGGAGAGCTTCATCGGCGGGGCCCCGGTCACCCTCATCCTCGGTGACAACATCTTCTATGGGAACATCGCTCTCGATCTTGCGGTGTCAACCTTGGAGAAGGGTGCGGTGGTGTTCGGATACCCGGTTCGGGATCCGGAGCGGTATGGAGTGGTCGAATTCGACCCGGAAGGAACCGTGCTGTCACTCGAGGAGAAGCCCGCCCACCCACGTTCCAAGTACGCCATACCGGGTCTCTATGTCTACGACGACCAGGTGGTGGAGATCGCCAAATCGATGGAGCCGTCCGGGCGTGGGGAGTTGGAGATAACCGATGTCAACCGGGTGTATCTCGACCTCGGTCAGCTCCGTGTCTCGGTGTTCGATCGCGGTGTCGCCTGGCTGGACAGTGGGACCCACGACAGCCTGCTCGATGCTGCGAATTTCATCGCCACCGTCGAGCACCGGCAGTCCATCAAGATCGCCTGTCTCGAGGAGGTCGCGTTCAAGGCCGGATTCATCGACCTGGACCAGCTCCGAAACATCATCGAGCAAACGCCACAGTCGAGCTACCGCGAGTATCTGCAGCGGGTACTGGACGAAACGCGCTGAATCGCAGTAA
>JBFYOJ010000320.1:0-4493 GCA_041303885.1 Acidimicrobiia bacterium
ATCTCGACCTCCTTCGATTACCGATGATCCTCCCCGATGAGCTTCTGGGTCGGGTCTGTGCAGCGCCGGATCCAGACATCCGGGGAGATAACGCAACCCAAGCTGGTGCGCGGTCTCGGCACTGTTTGCCACAGTGACGTCGCCGGGGCGTATCAGCGTTGGGTCGGGTGCGGAGCCACTCGTCCACCAAAGGAGACGCTGACGACCCACCTCCCTCGACCAGATGGCCAGGCGCTTCTGAATCTCGGCGGGCGCCTGGGCCAGTGCCTCCGGATCGATCACGACCAGGTCCGCCCGGTCCAGGTCCTCGCTGGTGGCCCTGGTCAGGTCGGTATCGTCAAAGGAGGACAGACAGCGGGTGATGCCGGGGTCGACGGCCAGCGACACCGATACCACCGACTTGACCGAGGGCCACTGGTGCGAAGGCCTCGGGGCGCTGGTGGGCGTGTAGCCCGCAGCCGTCTGCCGACGCTCCACGGTGGCTGGGATCACTTCGCCCTGATCTCGTTTGGAGAAGAGCCTGCGCAACGGCCATAGAGGGCTGCCCTTCGCCCTCTGATCTTCCAGGATCCTGGTGATCCGCTCCGAGCGTTCCTCCGCCCGTTTCTTCCAGAGATCGGCCCGCTCAGTCAACTCTTCGATCCGGCTCTCCGCCGCTCGTCGACGCGCTCGCTCGTCGCGCAGTTCCTGCTCGAGCTCCCGGCCAGGTTCCAGATCAGTCACAGCGGAAGGCTAATGGCCGTCCTGAATCGGCTCCGGTGTCGTCTCAGGACGACCCGGAGAGCTTGACCGAGCGCTGGATGAAGGCAGCCATCTGACCCCTGGTGACCCGGTCGTCGGGACAGAATCGGTCGTAACGCGGAGGGTTGCATCCAACCGTGATCCCGGCCTCAGCGATCTTGTTGATGGCGATTTCGAATGTCGATCCATCGTCGTCGACGAAACGATTCAATGAGGTACCGGGCAGGGACAGGGCACGTGAAAGCATCGCCGCCATTTCTGCCCGCTTGATCTGATTGGCACCGCAGTACTTGGTCGGAGCGCACCCGACGGTCAGACCTGCGGCGCGCATCCGGTTGGCCGCGTTCTCGTAGTAAGCACCTTCGTCGTCATCGAAGTAGTCACGCGTTGTGGCAGGGAGATGGAAGGCTCGGGCCAGGAACACGGCCATTTGCCCTCTGGTCACACGCTCTCCGGGGCAGAAGCGGTGATTCTCCGGGGGATTGCAGCCTTTGGTGATATTGGATTCCGCCAACCAGTCGATCGCACTGGCGAATACGGAGGTCGCTGTGTCGATGAAGTGCGCGGTCAGGGTGCGGCCGGCGTTGAGGCGACCCGATCCGCTGGATCCGGCGACTCCCTGAGGGCGGTCGACGAAAGCGGTGATGCGGGCGAACAATTCCTGGTGACCCATGCCGGGCTCCTCTGAAAGGAGGAGTGCGGCCACGCCGGCGACCATTGGTGATGCGAACGATGTCCCGTGTGCTGTCACGTAGTTCCCGGTGACGCCTGTGGTCAGGATGTCCAGGCCGGGTGCCACTATGTCGACGGTCTCCGGCCCATAGTTGCTGAAACCAGCCAGCACATCGCGGCGGTCACTGGCGGCGACGGTGAGGATGTTGGAGAGTGGCAAGCCGCCGGGTATGAGCTGCTGGCCGATGGGGAGGCCGTCGAGATCGATGCTCTCGTTGCCTGATGCGGTCACCACCAGCACGTCCTTCGACCTGGCGTAGGCGATCGCCGCCTCGAGCAGGTCGTCCTCGGAGGTGATCGAGCCAAGGGAGAGGTTGATCACGTCGGCGCCCTCGTCGATGGCGTAGTAGATGCCGTTGGCGATGTCGAGACTCCAACAGGCACCCTGACTGCAGCTTCGGATCACCATCAGGGTCGACTCGGGCGCAACCCCGACCGTTCCGACTCCGTTCGCCTCGGCTGCGATGATCCCGGCCACCGCCGTGCCGTGGCCCTCATCGGAGTTGGTGCCCGCGGGGCTCGGGTCGTCGTCGTCGTCGACGAAGTCCCACCCGCGATTGGACCAGATCTGCCCGTCGAGGTCTGAGTGCGTCATATTGACCCCCGAGTCGATCAGGGCGACCACAACCCCATCACCCGTTGCCGATCCCCAGGCCGTGATGGCATCGATGTCGGCATCCGCGGTCCCGCCTGCCTGACCCGTGTTCTCCAGGTACCACTGGCTGCCGAAGCTCGGATCGTCTTGAGGCGCAAACAGCTCGTAGCGTTGCTCGACGATCACCGGGGCCCCGATCTCGATCGCCAAGCCGGCAGCTGTCTTCTCTGCGCTTTCCTCGATTGGGACCTCGATTCGAACCCATCCGGTTGCGCCAGTGTCATCGTCGGCCGTGGACAGTCCTTGCAGCTGAGTCCCCTCAGGAACCAACAGCCGGACCGTTTCGACCTCGGCCCCGAGCGGCTGTGCCAAGGGCAAGGTCAACCAGGCGAGAACCGCGGCCAGGAATATGCGCATCGGCGTCAATGATCCCAGACTCTGGCACTTTGCCGGCCAACCTGGTTACCTTGCCTCAGGTCGATGATGTCCCCCGCTGCCCTCGCCCTCCTCGCCGCTTTGCTCCCGGTAGCGGCGCTGGCTCCCGGAGGCACATTCACCGACGACGACGGGAGCGTCCACGAGGGTGGGATCGAGGCGATTGCGACCGAGCAGATAACCGTCGGCTGCAACCCTCCGTTCAATGATCGCTTCTGCCCGGACCGTGAACTGACCCGCGCCCAGATGGCGGCCATGATCTCCCGTGCTGAGTCGCTTCCCTCCACCGGGACCGATCATTTCGTCGACGACAACGGGCATGTCCTGGAGGGGGCGATCAACAGGATCGCCGAAGCGGGGATCACCCAGGGTTGCAACCCGCCCGCCAACGATCGATTCTGTCCCGATCGGAGCCTCACCCGGGCCGAGGCGGCCGGTTTCCTGGCCAGGGCACTGCACCTGCCTGCTGCGACCAGGGACTTCTTCAATGACGATGAGGGAAGTGTCCTCGAGGGTGCGATCAACCGGATCGCCGAGATAGGCATCACCGTTGGCTGCAACCCGCCAGACAACGACAACTTCTGCCCTCGCCGGATCCTGACCAGAGCCGAGATGGCGACCATGCTCACCCGCGCACTCCGGCTGACCTCAATGCGACCGGCGGCACGCCCACCACTTCGATGGGACCTCGTGGTCGACGGCCTGTCCCGACCGGTTCAGACCTTGGTGCCTCCCGGTGAGAGTCGGATCCTCATCGCCGAGCAGGGCGGCCAAGTTCAGGTCTTCGACAACGGTGCGCTCCGAAGCCAGCCTTTCCTCGATCTGTCGGGGACCGTGGTGGCCGGTGGGGAGAGGGGTCTCCTCTCTATCGCGATCCACCCCGACTATCCCGCCGACCGCAGAATGTTCGCCTGGTACTCAGCGCCTCTCCGCCAGGGCGGAAGCGGAAACCACACGACCTACCTCACCGAGTTCGATATCGCTCCCGACCTCCAGACAGCCTCCTCTCCCCGGGTGGTGCTCGCGGTGGATCAACCGGCGAGCAACCACAACGGCGGCTTTCTCGATTTCGGCCCCGACGGATATCTCTACCTCGGTCTCGGAGACGGTGGGGGTGGGAACGACCCGGCTGGCCGGGCGAGGAACCTGAACACCCTGCTGGGGAAGATGATCAGGATCGACGTTGACGGCGCCGCTCCTTACGCCATCCCGCCAGACAACCCGTTTGTTGGCGAGGCCGGTCGAGACGAGATCTGGGCCTCGGGTCTCCGCAACCCGTGGCGTTGGTCGATCGACGACGGGAACATCTACATCGGCGACGTTGGTCAGGGAGCGCGTGAGGAGGTGAATGCGGTTGCGTTGAGCCCGGTCGGTTATGACTTCGGCTGGTCCAGGTATGAGGGCACGTTGTGCAACCCGAATGACACCGACCCGAGTTGCTCGACGTCCGGCCTGACCATGCCGGTAGCCGAATACGGCCGCTCGGTCGGCCAGGTCATCACCGGGGGCGTCGTGTATCGCGGTCAGACGGTTCGCTCGTTGAGCCACTATTTCATCTATTCGGATGCCGCCTCCGGCGTTGTCAGGGGGTTCCGCTTGCTCAACGGGCGGGCGGTGGAGGCGAGGGACTTGTCCGGCGCGCTTCGTGAGCCTGGAGTCGTGTCTTTCGGATCCGACTCCAACGGGGAGATCCTCGCCACCGACCTTTTCGACAATGCTGTCTACCGCTTGGTGGGTGGTTGACATTCTCTTCAGCGGAAAGACCGATAGGGCGATGGAGCCGGTTGTGAGGCTGTTTCGAATGACCACGGTCTTGGCATGTCTGCTCGCCCTTTTCTCGGTTGCGTTACCGGCACAGGCTGCCGAAGAGGAGTGGGAGTTCGATGGCGGGGGATGGGGGCACGGAGTCGGTCTCTCCCAGTTTGGTGCACTTGGCCAGGCCCAGGAGGGACGATCCTCGACCGAGATACTGCACCACTACTACACCGGT
>JBFYOJ010000321.1:0-11964 GCA_041303885.1 Acidimicrobiia bacterium
GGATCCGAGGAGTGGCGGACCATCACCACCTCCGAGTCCGATCTCTACCACTGGGACGAGGGCTCCACCTACATTCAGGAGCCGCCCTTCTTCACCGGCCTGGCGCCCGAGCAGTCGCCGATCGTCCCGATCGCCGGAGCCAGGGCCCTGGCCAAGCTGGGGGACTCGGTCACAACGGATCACATCAGCCCGGCCGGCTCCATCTCACCATCCAGCCCTGCGGGGACTTATCTGGTCTCCAGAGGGGTGCAGCCGGCCATGTTCAACTCTTATGGCTCAAGACGTGGGAACGACCGGGTGATGACGAGGGGGACCTTTGCGAACATCCGGGTTCGCAACGAGCTCGCCCCGGGGTTGGAGGGAGGTTGGACCACCGACTTCCTGGACGGCGAGGTGAAGTCGATCTACGACGCGGCCATGCACTACCTGGAGGAGGGCACCCCCCTGGTGGTCCTGGCCGGGCGTGACTATGGGATGGGATCGTCCCGGGATTGGGCGGCGAAGGGCACTTTCCTCCTCGGGGTGAAAGCTGTGATCGCCGAATCGTTCGAGCGGATCCACCGCTCCAACCTGGTGATGATGGGTGTCCTCCCTTTGACCTTCATCCCGGGTCAGGATGCCGCGTCCCTGGGGCTGGACGGGACCGAGACCTACGACATCGATGTCGACGACAACCTCCAGCCGAGGCAGAGTGTGAGGATACGGGCGGTGTCACCGGACGGGGCGGCGAGGGAGTTCTTGGCAGTGGCCCGCGTCGACACGCCCATCGAGGTCGAGTACCTCCGCAACGGTGGCATCCTGCACTACGTGTTGAGAAGGATGGCCTCTGGCTGAACCGCTCCCTCTGCCACGCCGAAGGTTTGTGTTGAGCGGCGTGTTCATCGGGGTGCTCGTCCTCGGGATGGCCCTTGCCTGGGCATTGCGCGGGGACGACGAGGTGGCCCGCCAGGGCTCACCGGGACCGGACTTCACCGTCGAGCTGATCGAAGGCGGGGAGTTCACGCTGTCGGACCACATCGCCGATGACGGTCGCCCGGTTGTCCTCAACCTCTGGGCGTCCTGGTGTGCCCCGTGCCGCGAGGAGATCCCGACCCTCTCCGCCTTCGCCGACACCAACACGGACGTCGCGGTGATCGGGGTCGCAGTCGACGACAAGCCGGGCAACTCGCGCCTCCTCGCCGCCGAGCTCGACCCCTCCTACCCGCTCGCGCTCGGTGACGCCGAATTCGAGAAGTCGTACCCAAATTTCGGGCTGCCGGTCACCTATTTCCTCGATCGCGATGGTGTGGTGCTCGAGGTCTTCAACGGCATCCTGACCGAGGCCGCACTCGCCGAGAAGGCTGGCTAGGAGAGTTGCTCCATCCTCTCCTCCACCACCTTCACGTAGGGGAGGTTGGGGCTGGCGACCAGCTCGGCGCTGATGATCAGGCGCTCCCGGGCGGAGAATTTCGGGTTGCAGGTGGTCAAGGTCAGCCATCCCCCGGGTTTGTCGTCCGTGACCCAGACATCGGTCGGCTCGACGATGAACGACTCACGAACCTGGTACACGTGGAGCCCGATGGCGGTTGTCACCTCGACCCGGTCCCCGGGGACGAGCAGGTCGAAGTCGAAGAACGGCCTCCCGTAGGTGGTGCGGTGGCCGGAGATGACCGTGTTTCCTGGCTGCCCCGGCATTGGAGTGCCCGGCATGAGACCGGGGCCCATCTTGAGCGTCTCGGTTTCCACACCCGAGAAGACAACCGCTTCCAGCCCGACCCTCGGAACCCGCATCAATCCCACCGCCTCCCCTTCGGCCGGTGATTCCTCGGGGTAGAAGTCGACCACAGTGCCCAGGTCGTCTTCGACCTCCTCGACCTGGGGCAGGCTCTCCTTCGCCTCGTCGAGGTCCTCGTCGATGGTCTCGACCGCCTCTGCCTGCACCCTCGCATTGACCACGTCGGTTCCGAACAGATGCCAGCCGACGTACCCGAAGATGAGGAGACCGCTCCAAATCAGGGTCCAACCGAGGACCTGGATCTTCCGGCGCATGCCACCGGTCCGCGCCAGATGGGATCCTCTGCCTTTGGAGCGCCGCGCGGAAGGGGAGGTGCTCATCTCCACCGGGGCTCGCGCTTCTCGAGGAAGGCTGCAATCCCCTCCGCGGCGTCTTCGGTCTGAGCGGTCGCGGTCAGCCCCGTCTGGAGACGGTCGAGCGCAGCGTCGAAGTCCAGGTCGGCGGTCGCGTAGAAAGCGTCCCGTCCGATCATCATCGTGGCAGGGCTGTTGGCCGAGAGCGCTTCCACGATCTCGGTCACGGTGGTGTCGAGATCTCGACGGGACACCACTCTCGAGACGGCTCCCAGCCGCTGCGCCTCATGAGGGTCGATGACGCGACCGGTGAGCATCAACTCGAGGGCAGCCTTGCGCGGCAACACCCTGAGCAGCACGGCGGAGATCATCATCGGCCAAAGCCCGACCCTGGCCTCGGTCATCCCCAACCGGGCATCCTCGACACAGATGGTCACATCGCATGCAACCGCCAGCCCGAAACCGCCGGCGAGGGCGTGGCCGTTCACCCGGGCCACGGTGGGCTTCCCGCCGCGTTGCATCATGCGGAACAGATCTGCGAGGGCACCCCTGGCCTTGTGCAAGCCGATCGGGTCGTCGACGAAGGACCCTCCAAGGTCCCCGCCGGCGGAGAAAGCCTTGTCTCCGGCGCCGGTGTAGACCAACACCCGAACCGCGGGATCGGCCAGGGCAGCCCGGGTCGCGTCACGGAGTCCCTCCATGGTCGCAACCGACATCGGGTTCCGGCGCTCCGGGTCATCGATCGTGATCGTCGCCCTTCCCGCGTCGACCTCGTACTCGATCAATTCCTTCCCTTTCATGTGTTGGGCCACTCCGATTACCGTCCGGGGTCATGCTATGGCTGGCCATTGTCTTGTTCATCGCCCTGGCCATAGCGATTCTGCGTGGTGGCCGCCTCTCCAATCTCGGCGATGTCGAGTTGCGCGCCTGGTGGCTTCTGCTGATCGCACTCGCCCTGCAGGTCGGCACGTCCTTTCTGCCCGATGCCGAGTGGGCCGAGGGAGTCGGCATAGCCATGATCCTCGCCTCTTTCGGCTTCCTGATGGTTCTGGTGCTGCTCAATCGAAATCGGACCGGGATGTGGCTCGCGGGCGTCGGTGTACTGATGAACTTCACCGTCATCGCCGTAAACGGCGGGATGCCGGTGCTTGCCGAGGCAGCGGAGGTGGCCAGCGGCTTCACCGTCACGGCCCCCGATCTGTCGGGCTCGTTCAAGCACGAGATCCTCGACGAGTCCTCTCGTCTCACCGCCCTCGCCGATGTGATCCCGCTGCGTCTCGGTGCCCTCGGACAGGTCATCAGCCTGGGTGACGTGTTCCTCGCCGTCGGTCTCGGCCGATTCCTGGAGCAAGAGTTGCGGCGCCCACGCCGTTACTTCAAGCGCGGGGCCCACGCACAACCCGGCTCGGCGAGCAAGCCGTGATCACCGGGCCGGGGCGGGTGAATGGCCGGCACCCCGAGTCGAACCAGGCCGACAGGCGTCGATTCAGGCGTGGACCGGGGTGAGGACACCCCTGGCTTCGAGAAGGCGGCGCAGGGAGGCCACGACCTCAGGGTCGTATTCGTAGGCAGCCCCGGCGTGGAGGTTCTCCAGCGCCTGAAGCGGTGACAGATGATCTTGATGAACCTGCCAGTCGTAGGCAGCAGCCACCTTGATGATCCGGGAGACCACCGACACGTCGGGATCAGTCTGCTCCCCCGGCTTGCGATACGGCTCATACTGATGACGGACGTGATCGGCCACTCTGCTCAGATAGGGGGACTCGGCGATGATCTCAGAGCTCCAGCGCGCGATGTCGTTGTCGCTGTAGCCCATCCGCAGGATCTGAGGCTCGTTGAGTGAGACCCGACCGATGTCGTGCATGAGCCCGGCGTATTCGACATCCTCGACCTGCACCGGGCCCAGCCCTATCTCCTTGGCAACGGCCGATGCCAGCTCGGTGGTGCGATCGGCATGGCCGTCGATGCCGAGACCCGAGACCTCGGGAATGCGAGCGAGGGCGCGGATCGTCTGCTTGTAGGTGGCCTTGGTCTGTTGGAATCGCTTGAAGGCGAGGTGGGCGAACGAATAGGGCAGGAGGGCGATCGGAAGGGCCCACCATTTGAGTGAGGGCCACAGTTCGCCGAATAGGGCACCGGTCATCGCCAGACCGAGGAAGACGTTGAGATCGTGGAGGAGGGCGCGGGCGAGGTAGGTGCGTGACAACTCGCGTTTTCCCAGCACGAGCAACGCCCTCAGGATCACCTCGACCGCGATCCAGGCCACCAGGGCGAGAGCGAAGGGGAGGAGGTCCGCCCAGTCGCCGGACAATTCTGCGAACGGGCCCACCCTGAACGCGGTGTAGACCGTGGCGTAGGTGGCGTAGCCCACGAATCTCCGCACCATGGTCGGCAGCAGCTCCCGATTGTCCTCACCGCGTGAGTGGCGGAGCGCCCAGACGATCGCCTCGCCGAGGCCATACGTGGCGATACAAGCGGCCAGATCCACATCATCGCCGGTTCCGAGGACGAAGGGGACGGCCGCCGCCACCGCCAAGCCGGTCGTGAATCGGTTGCCCGAGTTCGAGGCGGCGACTCCGACCATCGACGCCACCACCAGGGCAGTGACCGCAATCAGGATCTGGAGCGGGTCGGTGGTGGTGACTGTCGCCGCGAGGGCGCCGACCCCGGCGATGAGCAAGGCGAAACCCCAGGAGGCGATCGAAAGGGTGCGGTGGCTCCACCTAGCCACGGAGAGTCAACTCCGGCTCTTCGGCGAGTCGACGTGCCATCTCCTCGTCGTTGACGTGGGGAGCGCCCCAGCGGCGCCCGGTCTTGTTGAGGGCACGTTCGAACGCATCCACGACCTCCGGGTGGAACTGGCCCCCCGAGTGGCGTCTGAGCTCGGCCAGCGCATACTGCTGGGACAGGGCCATCCGATAGGAGCGGGCCGATGTCATCGCATCGAAGGCGTCGGCGACCGCCACGATGCATGCCTCCAGACGCGGCGGGTGGCCGTCGGTGTGACCGCGTCCCCCGTAGCCCGATCCATCGAAGTTGCTGTGATGGCCAGAGGCGATTTCGACCATCGGCTGGAGGAAATCGACTTCGGCGAGGATCTCCTCGACCAGATGGGCGTGTGTCTTCATCTCGGCGTATTCGCTGTCGTCGAGGCGACCGCGCTTCCTGATCAGCTCAGTGGGAACTGCCAGCTTGCCCAGGTCGTGGATCAGGGCCGACCACCGCACCGTCTCCAGCTGTGTCCCGGTGAATCCCAGCTCCTCCCCGATCATCTGGGCAAAGACCGCAACCCGCTCGGTGTGCCCCCGGGTGTACATGTCCTTTGCCTCCAGGGTCTTCACGAAGCCACGGATGGAGCCGATATGCGACTCCCGCAGCTGGGAGAAGGCATAGAGCGACATGTGACCTAGGGCATAGACGCCCACGATTAAGACCTGTATGACGTTTCGATCAGCGACCAGGTAGGCGGCACCGATGAGACCTCCGAGCAGCCCCATCGCGACCTGGCCGGTGAAAAGGATCGGCATCTGCGACCAGGGCTCGAGGTTGTCACGTCCAAAGACCGTCTTGACCGCGTGGCGGACGAGAAGGGTCTGCACCGTGGTGTAGGCGAAGGCGGCGGCGGCGGAGACGAGCAGGACCAAGGGCAGCGAACCGGTCGAGGACTCGATTCCCTCCAGGTTGAAGTCGAGGATGAAGCCGGCAACGGCGCCTGCGGTGACTATCTGGCCGAAATTGGCCAGCGGTTGGAACCACCGCCGCTCCTTGAAGTCCGCCGGAGTGAAGAGGGCGAGGGCGCCCATGAGGGCCATGCCGAACATTGCATCGGAGCCCGGCTCCATGGCCAGGATCACCCCGGCGGTCATGGCCACCATCACCGACGCCGATTGCAGCATCCGGTCGTTGACCTCGACGGCAAAGAACTCGAGAAGGACGAACAGGGCGGCAAGCGGGGCCCAGATCCCCCAGTTGGGAGGGCCAGAGACGAGAGCTGATACGACGAGAGAGCCGAGACCCATCAGGAAGTAAGGCACGGCGATCTTGAGGCGACGCTGCACCGTGGGACGGAGACGGCCGAACCATCCCCGCATCACACTCTTCCTACCTGGCTTCATGGGCCCCCGCATCTTCATAACTCGAAATGTGGGCGAGTCCGGCGCCGAACCATCAGCCGATCCGGGTGCCGCCGAGCACTTTGATCAGGCTCGCGACACCATTGCGATCACGGGCCAGAATTGCCTGCACCTGAGACGCTCACCTGATGATGTCTTATTCACCGACGTTGTGTGCCGGAGTTGACTATCCGCTCCGCTGGGGTAGATGGGGCGTTCACTTACAAGGCCGACGTCTGACGCCGGTCTCACCATTCCCCGACAAATGCGGGGAACCTTCACATGTCAAGACGGCCCCTGACTTCGCCCGCCACGGACCGAGGCAGGCAGGTCAACGACCTCGGCTGCCCCACGCAACTCCCATGAATAGCTTCCAGCCAGGCGCAATCTAGAGGCTGGTCCATCCGCGAACAAGAAGAAATGGGTCTCACTATCCCCGGCAACCCTCGAACCCAGAGTTACCCTGACCGGCCATGGACGTGATGGCCCTGCAGGAGAAGATCAGCCGCATCGAAGGTGTCGAGGCGGCGAGGATCGTTGCCGGCAAGGGCCACATCGAGGAAATCCACGTCCTGGCCCGGCGAAACAAGCCGCCCAAGCAGCTGGTCAGGGACGTCCAATCGCTGAGTCAGGCGCTGTTCGGCGAGGAGATCGACCGTCGCATCGTCTCCGTCGTCCAGCTCGCAGACACCGACCTCGAGGGCGGGTTCCGGCCTGCACTGGTCGATGTCGCCGAGACACTCGAAGGTTCGAGGGCCGAGGTCAGCGTCACGCTGCGCTGGCAGGACGACCTGTACACCGGGTCGGCCAAGGGAGCCGCGGCCACCTCCACCAGACCCCGTCAGATCGCCGAAGCCACCCTGGACGCCATCCGACAGGCAATTCATCGCGACGCGGCGATGGCCGTCTCCTCGATGGACATCCCCGTCCTCGGCAGCCGACGCGTGGCCATCGCCCAGGTAGTGGTCGTCACCGAGGCCACGGAACGCCATCTGATCGGATGTGCCTACGTCGAAGACGAGGAGTCCCGAGCCGTCGTGCGCGCCGTTCTCGATGCCCTCAACCGCACGCTGCCCGACCTGAAGACGCCCTGACCAGCGCGATATCCACCCCTCATCACCTCTCCACGGCGGCCGCCGAGCTTGTTCTGCGCGCCGGTGGGAACGCCGTCGACGCCGCCATCGCCGCCACCGCCACGCAGGGCGTGGTGGCACCCGAGACCTGCGGGATAGGCGGCGACCTGTTCGCATTGGTCCATCGCCCGGGATGGGACCGACCGCGGGCGGTCAACGCATCCGGAAGGGCAGGGTCCAATGCAGACCCCCAAGTGCTGCGCTCGGCGGGACTAGCGGAGATACCACGGGACCACCCGCTGACAGTCACGGTGCCGGGATGTGTCGACGGCTGGGCGGCACTCTCCTCAGAGCTCGGCGCTCTTCCGCTCGCCGACTGCCTCGTCCCTGCCATCGAGATCGCAACCGAGGGATTCGAAGTGTCGAACGAGCAGGCGCAGGCGTTTCGACTCACCGCCGCGATGTACTCCGCGCACCCGGCGGTCCGGGAGCTCTACCCGGACGGCGAGCCGGTCGAACGCGGCTCGATCATCCGCCGAAACCTGCTGGCGGGGACACTCCGCTCGATCGCTCAGGGTGGGAGGGCCGCCTTCTACATGGGGGACCCCGCCGACGACATCGTCGCGGAGCTCGACGGGACGATCACGCGTGAGGATCTGGCCCGATCGCATGCCGATTGGGTAGACCCGATCTCCTGTCAGGTGACCGGGTACGAGGCATGGACCATCCCTCCCAACTCACAGGGGTATCTCGGGCCGGCGACACTCGCCGTGTTCGAGATGCTCGAGCCTCCGCCTGATGTCGATCACCCACTGTGGTTGCACCTTCTCATCGAGTCGTTCCGGTCCGTGGCCTGGGAGCGCGACGACATCGTCGCCGATCCTGACCACGCTCCTTTGCCGGCGGATCTGCTCCTCGACCGGGCTCGTCTGAGCCGGGCAGCGGCCACGATCGATCGATACCGGACCGGAGTGTGGCCCGGAGTGATTGGACGGGGGGCGGGAACCGCCTATCTATGCGTGGTCGATGACGACGGCATGGCGGTGTCGATGATCCAGTCCAACTACAACGGGACGGGTTCGGCGTTCGGCGCCCCGCATTGCGGCTTCCTGCTCCACAACCGCGGCGCAGGCTTCTCCCTCACCCCTGGTCATCCCAACGAGCTCCGACCGGGAAAACGGCCAGTGCACACATTGTCCCCGACCATCTGGACCTCGAACCGGCAGACCAGATGGGTGATCGGCACCAGGGGTGGGTCGGTCCAACCCCAGCTCGTAGCTCAGGTGGCGGCGAGGGCCGTGCTTGGCGGACAAGAACTGGCCGACGCCCAGCAGTCGCCGCGGTGGACCATTCAGGACTTCGGCCCTTTCTCCGAGCCCCGCCTCCGGTTCGAGCCCGGTGTTCTCCCGGGGACTCTCACCGAGCTCCGCGGACGGGGACACCAAATCGAGGAGTTGGAGAACCTCCAGCCAGCCTGGGGGCCGGTCTCGATCATAGAGGTCGCAGGTGACCACCGTGCCACCCATCGGGACCCGAGGGTGGACACCACGAGCGCGGTGATTCTCTAGTCGCGCAGCTGGCCGATCACCTCTCCCAGCGCCTCCCGGTCCATCCCCAGGATCGAGCCGATTGTGTAGAAGCCCACCCGCTGCACCCGATCGCCGTATCTTTCCTTGATCGCCTGCCCGAGCCGATCCAGCGGAGCCGCCACTCCCACGGTCAGGACAGCCTCGTCCGGGACGACATCCGCCATCTCCGCCCACTGCCCTCGTTTCGACATCGCGTTGAGCTGCTCCCCGAAATCCCAACCGTTCGCCTCGAGCACCGGCCGGTAGGAGGGTGTGGACGCATAGAACGAGATCTGCTGGCGGACCGGGCCCATGGCCTGCTCGATCTCCGCGTCGCTCTCACCGGTCATGACGAACACCGTGGTCGCTCTCTCGACATCGCCTATGGCTCGCCCCGACGCCTCGGCCCCCGACCTGATCCCGGGAAGCACGACCTCGTCCAGGTAGGGAACCGTGTGAAACGGGTGGATGTGGAATCCCTGGCACAGCTCGCCGGCGAGACGGCACAAATACGGCCCGACCCCGGCGATGTAGACAGGCACGTCCGGATGCGGGATCGGCCCCGGATCGAAGAAGGGAGTCATCAGGGAGAACTTGTAAAACTCCCCTTCGTAGGCCAGGGGAGTCGAGCTCTGCCACGAGGCCCAAATGGCGCGAAGGGAGAGGATGTAGTCCTTCAGCCTCGGGCCCGGGCTGTCCCAGACCGTGGAGAAGCGGCGCACGATATGGGCCCGAATCTGCGTCCCCAGTCCGAGCATGAAACGGCCGTGTGACATGCGGGCGAGATCCCAGGCCGTCATGGCCATCACCATCGGGGAGCGGGGAAAGGCTACGGCGATCGCTGTCCCGAGGTCGAGGCCACGCTGTGCAGCCGACGCCAGGGCCAAGGGGAGGAACGGGTCGTACCCTGTCTCGGCGGTGAAGAACCCGTCGTATCCGATTTCGGCGGCCTGCCTGGCGGAATCCGCCGCTCCCTCTGGAGGGCTGGGCGGGAAGTAATAGTCGACCTTCATGTCGAGCCAGAGTAGATACGGCAACGAGTGGGTACCCTTTGAGCCATGAAGAGGGTGGCCAAAGTCGTTGGGATCGTCGGCGGCGCCATCGCCATCATCTGGGCGATGCGTGATCGTTTCATCTCGGTGGCGGCCTCACGAGAGCCGGAGCCACCCGTGTTCAGGGCCGCCCCCGACCCGACGCATTCGTCTGCCATCGAGACCGTGGATGGAATCGGCCCGGTCCTGGCGGGCCGCCTCAAGGACGCCGGGATCGACGATGTCGCCAAGCTCGCCGCGGCATCACCTGACACCATCGCCGAGGCAGCGGGGGTGAGCGGCGCCAGGGCCCGAGCCTGGATCGAACAAGCACGCTCACTGGCCTAGTGCCATACCTGCACACCCCGGAGAACCTCGGGGATCTTCTCGTGGGCGAGCCCTCCTACCGGGTCGACCAGCTGCGCGATTGGCTCTACCGAACACCGGTGATCAGCCCCCAGGACATGACCAACCTGCCTGCTCCCGTGAGGGAAGCACTCGAAGGGCGGCTTTGGCCTTTCGAGATCGAAGTGGAGCAGTCGGCCGATTCCGGCACAACGAGGAAGTGGCTGTTCCGCTGCCCCGACGGCGCAGCGGTCGAGACGGTCTTGATGGGGTACCCACGCCGGGCCACCTTGTGCATCTCCAGCCAGGCTGGCTGTGCCCTGGGCTGCACCTTCTGCGCCACCGGGCAGTTTGGATTCGAGCGCAACCTGGATGCAGGCGAGATCGTCGCCCAGGTGGCGTATGCCCAGGCGTACCTTCGTCAGATCGGGATGCCGGGAGTGCCGGATCATCTCACCAACATCGTGTTCATGGGCATGGGCGAGCCGCTCGCCTCCTATGACCGGGTGCGCGAGGCTCTTCGGCGGATGATCGAAGTCATGGGCATCTCGGCCCGGTCGATAACCGTGTCCACGGTCGGGCTGGTCCCCGGTATCCGTCGCCTCGCCGCCGAGCCATGGCCGGTCTCACTCGCGGTGAGTCTCCATGCCGCCGACGACGAGTTGAGAGACAAGTTGATCCCGATCAACAGGCGATACCCCCTGGCCGACCTCGAGGCTGCGGCGGCGGAGTACTTCCAGGAGAAGCACCGGCGAGTCTCTATCGAGTGGACGATGATCGACGGTGTCAACGACACCGACGATCAGGTGGTCAAGCTCGCCGCGATCGCGACCCGCCTCCGCGCCCACGTCAACCTCATCGCCCTGAACCCGACACCCCTGACCCGGGAAAGCGCAACGAGCGAGAAGCGGATCAAGGAGTTCGCCAGGCAGCTGAGACGGCGGGGAGTCAACACGACCATCAGGGACACGCGGGGCCGTGACATCGACGCGGCCTGCGGCCAGCTGCGTGCGCTCGCCGGCCGGCCCGGGCTCAAGGTGGGCCTCAACGGCCGCTGAGCACGTCGGGAGGCCTGACCGACGTCTTCCTCGAGGAGATCAAAACCGACGTACCGAGAGTGGCGATGATCACCGCGAGGGAGGCCCAGATCGGGATCTTCACCAGGTCCACCGCCAGCATCTTGAGCCCGACGAATGCGAGCACCAGGGCCAACCCGATGGTCAGGTACTCGAAACGACGGATCATGTCCGAGAGGAAGAAGTACATCGACCTCAAGCCGAGGATGGCGAAGGCGTTGGAGGTGAAGACCAGGAAGGGCTCGGAGGTAACGGCGAAGATCGCCGGGATCGAGTCGACTGCGAAGATCACATCTGCCAGCTCGACGGCCACCAACGCCCCCAAGAGCGGAGTGGCCAACCGCTTCCCCTTCTCGACGGTGAAGAACCTCTGACCGTCGAGGCGCTCCGTCATGGGGAGATACCTGCGAAGGCGGGCGATCATGGCCATCTCCACCTGCTCCGGGTCATGGCTCCGATGCCGGCTCCGCCACATCCTCCACGCGGTGAAGAGGAGAATCACCCCAAACACGTAGAGAGTCCAGTGGAATCGGGCCAGCAGCGTCGCCCCCGCCGCGATGAAGGCCGCCCGCAGCACGAGGGCGCCAAGCACACCCCAAAACAGGACCCGGTGCTGATAGCGCGTGGGGATGGCAAGGCGCCCGAGGGATACTCCCCACCCGGCGGGGGCAATCTTAGCCGGACTTCGCGTT
>JBFYOJ010000322.1:0-9585 GCA_041303885.1 Acidimicrobiia bacterium
GGACGCCGAGCTGGAGCCGGGAACACCACTCGCCTATCGCTGCAGCGATTGCATGGAACGATTCGATGTCGTGTGGGAAGAGGAGGATGAGATCGAGGGCGAACCATGAGCCAGCCGCCGACCATCGAGGAGCTCGCTCGCTATCTGAGCATCGACTTGACGACAATCGGCCGGAGGTCGGGCCGGCGCAGCCGGGTGGAGATCTGGTGGTTTCATGTCGACGGACGGTTCATCATCACCGGCACCCCGGGCCGGCGCGACTGGTATGCAAACGTCGTCGCCAACCCGGAAGTCGTGATCCACGTGGCCGGGTGGGACCTCCCGGCCCTGGCCCATCCCGTTCGTGACCCGGAGGTCCGCACCGGGGTGTTCGACATGCCGAGCACCCGTTGGTACTCGACCCAGGCACAACGGCAGCGTCTCATCGACGATGCGCCGATGATCGAAGTAAGGCTCCATTCTGTCACTGACGGCTGACGAGGAGACCCGCCCAAAATCACCTTGTGAGTGAGCACTCACTCACTGTAAGCTGCCGCAGATGCGGACACGCCGAGCCGAACCACTGGCACCAGACGACCGGCGCCGGGCCATCATCGGGGCCATCACCCCCCTGATCATCGAGCAGGGGGCAAGTGCGACCACCCGGCAGATGGCCGAAGCGGCCGGGATCGCCGAGGGCACGATCTTTCGGGTCTTCCCTGACAAGTTCGCCCTGATCCACGAAGCGGTGAAAGCCAGCGTTGACCCGGCACCCGTGAGCAAGGCGCTGTCCGAGATCTACCCCTCGGCTCCCATCGATGTCCAGATCGCAGAGGCGGCCAGGATCATCGTTGACTACTTCGAGCGGGTCATCGCGCTGTTCACCGCCGTTCGTAACATGCCAACCAAGGACTCACATCGTGTTCCGGGGCCACCGTCGTACGTGGCCGAAGCCAACGCCGTGATCAGCCAATCACTCACCGACCTGTTCGAACGGCATCGTGACGCCCTCCGTATCGAGCCTGCCCGGGCGGCATCAGCGTTTCGGGCTCTCATGTTCGCCAACTGCCACCCAGGGATCGGGATCGGGGAGAAGCTGACCATCGATGAGATCGTCTCGGTGCTGCTCCACGGGTCTGCCGTCCCCGACCCCGAGGCAGCGACCTGATGTTGTTGCGACTGATCAGGGAGTTCCTGAGGCCATACAAGCGATGGCTGCTGGTCATCGTCATCCTCCAACTGGTGGGGACGATCGCGTCGTTGTACCTGCCCAGCCTCAACGCCGACATCATCGACAACGGCGTGGTGACCGGGGACACCGACTACATCATCCGGATCGGAGCCGTGATGCTGGCCGTGTCATTGCTCCAGGTCGCCTGCACCATCACGGCCGTTTACTTTGGAGCCCGAACCGCCATGGGTTTCGGCCGCGACATGCGCTCGGCGATCTTCCACCGGGTAGGCGAGTTCTCCAGCCGTGAGATGGCCCGGTTCGGCGCACCCTCGCTGATCACCCGCAACACCAACGACGTCCTGCAGGTGCAGACGTTGGTGTTCATGAGCCTCACCATGATGGTGATGGCCCCGATCATGATGGTTGGCGGGGTCATCATGGCCCTGCGCGAGGACGTCGGGCTGTCATGGCTGGTTGCTGTTGCAGTCCCGGTCCTGGTGCTGGCGATCGGCTTCATCGTCTCCCGAATGATCCCTGCCTATCGAAAGATGCAGGAGTACATCGACACCGTGAACCGGGTCCTCCGTGAGCAGACCACGGGGATCCGGGTTCTCCGCGCCTTCGTGCGGGAGCCGTTCGAGACCGCCAGGTTCGCCCGGGCCAACACCGAATTGACCGACGTCTCGCTCACGGTGGGTCGATGGATGGCCGCCATGTTCCCGGTCCTCATGCTGGTCCTGAACGTGTCGAGCGTCGCCGTCCTCTGGTTCGGCGCTCAGCGCATCGACGCCGGGCTGATGGAGATCGGCTCCCTGACGGCGTTTCTCGCCTATCTGATCCAGATCCTCTGGTCAGTGATGATGGCCACGTTCATGTTCGTGATGATCCCGCGCGCGGCGGTGTGCTCGGACCGAATCGCCGAGGTGCTGGACACCGAATCGTCCGTGGTGCTCCCCGCGACCGGAGTCACCGAGATCGCCCGAGCGGGTGAGCTGGAGGTTCAGGGGATCGGTTTCACTTATCCGGGGGCGAGCCACCCGGTGCTCCGCGACGTGAGCTTCTCAGCCATGCCGGGCCAGACGACCGCAATCGTCGGCTCGACCGGAGCAGGGAAGAGCACCCTCCTCAACCTGGTCCCCCGTCTCTTCGATGCCACCGATGGCCGGGTCCTCGTCGATGGGGTCGATGTCCGCGATCTCGACGCCGACACCCTGTGGTCCAGGATCGGTCTGGTGCCGCAACAGGCATACCTGTTCTCGGGGACCGTGGCCAGCAACCTCCGGTATGGGAAGCCCGACGCGACCGATGACGAGATGTGGACGGCACTCGAGATCGCCCAGGCTCGGGACTTCGTCGAGGAGATGGACGGGCGACTGGAGGCCGCGATCTCCCAGGGGGGGACCAACGTCTCGGGGGGCCAACGCCAGCGTCTTGCCATCGCCCGGGCTCTGATCCGCCGGCCTGAGATCTACCTGTTCGACGACTCGTTCTCCGCACTCGATCTGGCCACCGATGCCAGGTTGCGCCGGGCGTTGCGCCCTTACACGGCCGGTGCCACGGTCCTGATCGTGGCGCAACGGGTGTCGACGATCGTCGACGCCGACCAGATCCTCGTGCTGGAGGAGGGAGCGGTTGTCGGCCTCGGCAACCATCAGTCGCTGCTGGCGACTTGCCCGACGTATGTCGAGATCGTCGAGTCACAGCTCAAAGCCGAGGCGGCGTCATGAGCGATCGGACCATGAAGACGACCGAGCGCATCCAGGGCCAGCCTATGCATGGGCGAGGACCGTTCGGCGGCGGGATGATCGGGCAGAAGTCGCTCGACTTCGGTCCGTCGGCGAGGCGACTGATTGCCCGTCTGCGCCCGGAGCTGCCCAAGGTACTGGCGGTTTTCGCCACCGCGATCGTGAGCGTGGCGCTCTCCGCAGTCGGCCCCAAGGTGCTGGGCCGGGCCACCGATCTCATCTTCGCCGGCGTGATCGGCAGCAAGCTGCCGGCAGGGATGACCAAAGCCGAGGCCATCGATGCAGCGCAGGCGGCGGGCGAGACCCAGATCGCCGATCTGCTATCCGGGGTGGACGTGATCCCGGGACAGGGAATCGACTTCGCCGCCGTTGCCACCGTGCTCCTGGTCGTACTCGGCCTCTATATCGGTTCGTCGTTGCTGGGATACCTCCAGGGCTACCTGCTCAACGACGTGGTGCAGGGCACCATTTTCAGGATGCGCTCCGAGGTCGAGGACAAGCTCAACCGGCTCCCCCTCCGATATTTCGACCGCCAGCCCCGCGGCGAGCTGCTCAGCCGGGTCACCAACGACATCGACAACGTATCGCAGAGCCTGCAACAGACCATGAGCCAGATGCTCAACGCGATCCTGACCATCATCTTCGTGGTCGGGATGATGTTCTACATCTCGCCGACGCTGGCCCTGATCGCCCTGGTCACGATCCCGGTGACGATGGCGATCGCCGGTGTTGTGATGAAGCGCTCGCAGAGGCACTTCATCGACCAGTGGCGTCAGACCGGGTCTCTCAACGGGCAGATCGAGGAGGCGTTCACCGGGCACAGCCTTGTAAAGGTCTTCGGGCGTCACAAGGAGGTGCAGAAGGCCTTCGAAGTGGACAACGACGCCCTCTACGAGTCGAGCTTCTCTGCCCAGTTCCTCTCGGGTTTGATCATGCCGATCATGATGTTCATCGGGAACCTGAACTACGTCATCATCGCCGTGGTCGGCGGGCTCAGGGTGGCCGGCGGCACGATGAGCCTGGGTGACGTCCAGGCCTTCATCCAGTATTCGAGACAATTCAGCCAGCCGATCACCCAGGTCGCCTCGATGATCAATCTCCTGCAGTCGGGGGTTGCATCGGCGGAACGAGTCTTCGAGTTGCTCGATGCCGACGAGGAGACCTCCGATGACGACCGGCCGCTCATGATCGAAAGCCCGCACGGGCGGGTCTCCTTCGAGCACGTCTCGTTCCGGTACGAGGAAGACCGGCCTCTCATCGAGGACATCTCCCTGGTCGTGGAGCCCGGTCACACCGTGGCGATCGTCGGGCCTACCGGCGCCGGAAAGACCACGCTCGTCAACCTGATCATGCGCTTCTACGAACTGGACCGAGGCCGAATCACACTCGACGGTGTCGACATCTCCCACATGCGGCGGGCGAACCTGCGGTCGGAGATCGGGATGGTGCTCCAGGACACCTGGCTCTTCCGGGGGACCATCCGGGAGAACATCGCCTACGGGCGGCCCGATGCCACCGAGGAGGAGGTCCTCGAGGCAGCCCGGGCGACCTATGTCGATCGCTTCGTGCACAGCCTCTCCGACGGATACGAAACCGTGATCGACGATGAGGGCGGGAACATCAGCGCTGGTGAGAAGCAGTTGATCACGATCGCTCGCGCGTTCCTCGCCGACCCCGCACTCCTGATCCTCGATGAGGCGACGAGCTCGGTCGACACCCGCACCGAGTTGCTCGTCCAGCACGCCATGGCCGCACTGCGGGTCGATCGCACCAGCTTCGTCATCGCCCACCGGCTGTCGACCATCCGCGACGCCGATCTGATCTTGGTCATGGAAGAAGGCCGGATCGTCGAACAGGGGAACCACGACGAGCTGATCGCGGCCGGCGGCGCCTACGCCAATCTCTACAACTCGCAATTCTCCGGGCCAGGCGAGGAGTTCCCGCAGGCCTCCTGATCGCCCGCTCGGATCACTCCACCCAGCGGTGGACCCGGATCGTCTCGGGGTCGAACCCCACCCTGGCACAAAAGTCGTCGAACTCTGCGCGGGGAACACCCCTCCACTCGAGATCGGAGAGGGACTCCTCGATGGGAACATCGAGGCGAAGGGTGGTCAGCTCCCGGTACATGAACGCGAGATCCTTGTTCTCCCTGAGCGTCGCGGCCAGCTTGTCCGCCCCACGCACCGTCACCTCCCAGTCCGCGGCGGACCCGGGGATCAGCTCGAGTCGGGGGTACCGGGCTAGCACGACCGATGCCGACTTGGCTCCCCACCCGGGGAGGCCCGGGACACCGTCGGCGGTGTCCCCGACCAGGGCCAGGTAGTCGGGGATCGACTCCGGATGGATGCCGAACTTCTCCACCACGGCCGGCTCGTCGAGCAATCTCTGTTCGCGACGGTTGTAGGTGACGATGCGATCACCGATCACCAGCTGGTTCAGATCCTTGTCCGGGGTGGCGATCACCACCTGGTCGACGTCTTCGACCCACTTGACCGCGGCAGTGGCGATGGCGTCGTCGGCCTCGAACTCGACGTTGCGCCATACCACCACCCCAATCGCCTCGAGGGCATCCTCGGCGACCGGGAACTGGGCGAGAAGATCGGGGTCCATCCCGGCCGACGACTTGTAGGCCGGGAACATGTCGTTGCGGAACGACTCGATCACCGTGTCGAAGCTGGCTGCCAGATGGGTGACCCCAGGCTCGCGAAGAAGAGCGAGCGTCGACTCCATGATTCCCAGCGTCGCCTTCAGATCAGAGCCATCGGCGCCGAGCACAGTGTCCTTTCGCCCGTAGTGAGCCCGGAACAACTCATAGGTACCATCGAGCAGGTGGAGACGCACCAGCCTGATCCTACGTCCCCCGAGCAGCCCGATCCCTGGGATACGGTCTCATCCGAGTTCTCATCGTTGGGCGACCGGCTCAGGGAGACCTATCACCGGGTCGCCTCAGAGGGCGGGCCGTCGGAGGATGAGATCAAGGATGCCCTCACCACCCTTGTGGGCGCCTGGAATCAGGTGGCGGCCTCGTTCTCCACAGCCCTCAACGACCCCGACACGAGGGATCATCTGAAGAAGGCGGCGAGCTCGTTCGCCGCAGCACTCGGAGCGACCATCACCGACCTCGGCGATGAGATCAAGGGCGCCTCATTCCCCAGTGGTGAGGTTGACGAGCAGCCCGTTGAGCAGGGCGGCGCCGGTGGCAGCGTCGTCGACAGTGACGGCGAATCGCCTCCCACCCCGAAAGGTGAGCTCTAGGGCATCCCCCCGTCGGAGGACGATGGCCGAGCCGTTTGGTGCGGCCCGCCAGCCCCAGCCACCCCACTCCGTGGGCTCCAAGTCGATGGCGCGAGCCGAGGACAACTCCGCCAGATCTATCCGTCGCACCGGGATGCCTCCCAGACGAACGATGAGACCTTGGTTGTTGACATTGGCCTCGACGTGGGTCAGGCCCAGCCCGAGTATCACGAAGACAGCCCCAAGCCACATTCCCCAGCCCGGCACCATGAGGTAGACGAGCGCGGCTCCACCGAGCAGGAGCAGCGGCCAGCGAACCGAGGTCTGGCCAACCCAGGAGACCCGCTCTCCCGGGCTTACTTCGAGCACCGGGCCATCGGTGTCCAAAGCCTCCCGCACCGGCGCGAGTCTCCGTCCCAGTGAATTCCCGGCCAGCCCTCCTACGAACACGCCGGCGAGGACGAGCAACAGTTGCCACCAGGCGAAGTCACCGGCCTGGTCCCAAGTCGGGGCATCCCAGTT
The DNA here is from genome assembly GCA_041303885.1 of Acidimicrobiia bacterium. Lineage (GTDB taxonomy): Bacteria > Actinomycetota > Acidimicrobiia > Spongiisociales > ZC4RG35 > JARDZU01. Next base: position 6,655 of record JBFYOJ010000322.1, read on the forward strand.
GAGATAGACGAGTGAGGTATTGAGGGCGAGGCCGAGGCCACCGATGAGCCCGACCATGGCAAACGCCTCCGCCGTCGGCTCTCCCTCCACCCGGAACAACGAGGTGGTGAACAAGGCGAGACCGATGAGCCCGACCTGGAGCAGCGGGACCACAATCAGCGGCAGTCGATCGTTGGGAGCCCCGTCGACCCCCCAGTGGGTGGCGACGGGATCGGGGAGATGGCCCCACCCGACGGCCAGCGGAAGGAGCCCGACCATCATCATGACGAGAGCCCAGGTGAGCAGTGGACCCCAACGTCTCATCGCCACTTCGCCTCGATGAGCATGTCGAGCTCGTCCCTGGTCATCCCGCTCCTCTCCGCGACCGACACCAAACGCTCGGCCAGACGATCGAGGTCGGGGAGCTTGCCGACTACGACACCGCCTCGCCCTCGTCTCATCTCTACCAACGACTCCTCCTGAAGGTGGGAGTAGGCCTTGAGGACAGTGTGCATATTGACCCCGAGAGAAGCGGAGAGCGATCGGGCGGGAGGGAGACGATCCCCCGTGCTCAGCCCACCGCCCTCGATCTGGCTCTCGATCGCGGAGGCGATCTGGAGATAGATGGGCCGGTCGGAGCGCGGGTCGATTCGTATCAGCATTCACCACAATCCTATCTATGTTCTAGAACTTAACCGGTCGATGCCGGTCCCCCGACCGAACGGGTTGAATGAGTCTGTGCGCCGCCCACTGATCACGATCAACGAACTGGCCGAGTCCTTCGACACGGTCAAGCTGTACGACCTTCGTTGGTCACTGACTGACCCCGGACACGGCATACGGGCTTACGAGGAGGGTCATCTGCCCGGGGCTGTGTTCGTCGACCTGGATGGAGACCTGGCGGCGGGGGATGGTGATGGGCGTCATCCCCTGCCGCCGATCTCGGAATTCGTCGCCACGCTGAGCCGGCTCGGAGTGGGACGGGATCATGACGTAGTGGTCTATGACGACATGGCCGGGGCTGTCGCCGCCAGGATGTGGTGGATGCTCGAGTCGATCGGGCACGAGAAGGCCCGGCTTCTCGACGGAGGGCTCCAGGCTTGGATCGATGCCGGTTATCCGCTGCAGACCGGCCGTGTGACTCCACAGCCGACCGTCTATCCATCGGTGCCCGGTTTCACTGGTGTCGTCCGATACAACCAGTTGGAAGGGAGAGTCGTCGCGGATGTGCGTGCTCCCGAGCGTTACCGCGGCGAGGTCGAGCCGGTTGATCCGAAGGCGGGCCATATCCCGGGAGCCTTGAGCTATCCCATCGCCGACAATCTCAAGAATGGCCAGTTCCGCGACCCGGAGTCTCTCGCCGGGATATATCGGGACTTCCCCGACGATGGCGTGGTCTCGTGCGGGAGCGGAGTGAATGCCTGTCACGCTGCCATCGCCCTCGTTCTGGCCGGGCATCCCATGCCCGACGTCTACATCGGGTCATTCTCGGACTGGTCGCGGCGTGACCTCCCGGTCCAGACCGGGCCGCGGCCGTGATCGGCACCCGCGCCATCGAGGCGATCGAGTCTTCGGACACCGATGAGCTGCTCCGGGTGGTCGATGGTCTCTGCACCTCGCGCAGTTGGGACGACCTCATCGAGCTGCGGCATCGCTGTTCGGAGGCCGTGAGCCGGGGAAAACAGGTCTGGGGAATCGAAGAGCACATCCGCTACCGGCTGGCGTTGGAGGCGCCTGCCCCGATCGCCGGACCAGTCGTCTCCGAGGGGCAGTCGCGATTCTCCCTCGGGCCGCTTCCCGAGGTCGCCGCAAGCACCAAGACCTGGGTCGAGCTCGAACCGCATCTCGGGCCGGGCCCGGAGCGCGCCACCGTGGCGGCCGAGCGGGTCGTGCGTGGCGAGATGATCGGGCCCGGGATTACCGATCTGCCCGGGTCGCTGCTCGCCTGGGAGCCCGACTACCCGCTCGCCACCTACAAGAAGGCCAAGGTGGAGACGCCGTCCCCACGGTTCCCGGCGACCGAGACGGTCGATCTTCCCGGTGATGTCGTCGTGGTCGACGACCCGCACTCGGCGGCGGCATTGGGCGACCTGGTCGAACCATGGACTGATCAGTCGAATGGACGAAGTCAGGTGGTGACCGTGGAAGGGGGCCACCTCGCAGCCATCGCCGCGTTGGGCTTGCCGACCGGCCGTGTCGGCCAGCTGACCCCGGGCGAAGCGCTCGCCTGGATGGCATGGGCAGCGGCCTCCGGCGGGGCGCATGGACGGCGCAGGGGGGCGGCGGCGGGGCGTTACCTGGCCTGGTGGGTGGTGGCGTCGTTGGCCGATCTCGACTGGCCGGCGGAGCCGACTGCGCTGGGCGCGGCGGTCGAGTCGATGACCTGGCACTGGTTCGACGACGGCAGCCCCGACACCGGGTGGGTGCTGCGCGTCGCCGTCTCCGGCCCCGAGCTCGGGTTGGCCTGGGCGATCTCGGCGACCGACCAGGTTTGATGGCCATCGGCCTATGCGCGGACCGTGACCTCGATGGTGTGCCAGCCGGTGGCGCCATCGGGGGCCGGGGGCCTGATCTGGTCGGTCTGCCGGTTGCCCTCGCCGTCGGTCGCCCTCACCGCCAGCTGATGGGTTCCCTCCGGGGCGTCCCAATCGACGGACCACTGCAGCCACGAGTTGGCGGATAGGGGCTCAGAGAGACGGGCTTCGATCCAGTCTGTGCCCTCTCCCAGCTGCACCTCGACCTTGGAGATCCCACGGGTTGGCGCCCAGGCCACACCTGCCACCTGCCCGGGGCCGGTCGTGATCTGTTGGAAGGAGCTCGGGGTGTCGATGCGACTCTGTGTCTTGATCGGAGCTTCCTTGGACCACCCTCGTGGGATCCAATATGCGTCGAAGTCGTCCCACCCGGTCAACTCGATCGAGGAGAGCCACTTCGTTGCTGAGACGTATCCAT
>JBFYOJ010000323.1:0-7906 GCA_041303885.1 Acidimicrobiia bacterium
CACACTGCCCCGGCGGGTCGAGGGCAGGGCGTTGCTCTCCCCGTTCGACAACCTCATCTGGTACCGGGACCGGGTGGAGCGGATGTGGGATTTCCACTACCGGATCGAGATCTACGTCCCCGAGCCGAAGCGGGTACATGGCTACTACGTACTGCCCTTTCTCCTCGATGGCGACCTGGTGGCCCGGGTCGATCTGAAGACCGACCGAAAGGCTGGTGCCCTCCAGGTCAAGGGTGCGTTCGCCGAGGCAGGGGTGGACAGGGCCCGGGTCGGCGGGGAGCTGCTCGCCGAGCTGGAGTCGGTCGCGACCTGGCTGGGTGTGGGTGACCTGCAGATCGCCGACAATGGCGACCTGGCCGCGTCTATTGCCGGCTGAAGGGAACGTCGAACACCTCGCCTTCAGGTGAAGGCGTTGATACCCGTGATCGCCTGACCCATCACCAGTGAGTGGATCTCATTGGTCCCCTCATAGGTGAACACCGACTCGAGGTTGGCCATGTGACGGATCACCGGGTACTCCAGGGTGATCCCGTTGGCTCCCAGGACCGAGCGTGCGATCCGGGCCACCTCGATGGCGTTGCGGACGTTGTCGAATTTTCCGAAGCTCACCTGTTCCGGCGTGAGCTTTCCATCGTCCTTCCGCCGGCCGAGATGGAGGGCGACCAGGGTTCCTCGCTGCACCGCCACCATCATCTCGACCAGCTTCTTCTGGGTCAGCTGGAAAGAGGCGATGGGCCGGTCGAACTGATGGCGCTGGACCGAGTAGTCGAGGGCGGCCTCGTAGCAGGCCCGGGCCGCCCCCATCGCTCCGAAGGCGATCCCGAAGCGGGCTTCGTTGAGGCAGGAAAGGGGGCCGCGCATCGACGACACGCCGGGAAGCACTAAGTCATCGGGCACCCTCACGTCGTCGAGGATCAGCTCGGAGGTGACCGAGGCGCGAAGGGACACCTTCCTCTTGATCTCGGGTGCGGAGAACCCCGGGGTGTCGGTGGGGACGAGAAATCCGCGCACTCCCTCCTCGGTCCGTGCCCAGACCACCGCCAGATCGGCGATGGACCCGTTGGTGATCCACATCTTCGTGCCGTTGATGACCCAGTCACCTCCGTCCCGACGGGCATGGGTCCGCATCGATCCCGGATCGGAGCCGGAGTCGGGCTCGGTCAGCCCGAAGCATCCGATCACCTCACCGGTGGCCATCCTCGGCAGCCAGGTCTGCTTCTGCTCCTCTGACCCGAACTTCCAGATCGGAAACATGACCAGCGATCCCTGGACGGAGACGAACGACCGAATGCCGGAGTCACCGGCCTCCAGCTCGAGACAGGCGAGCCCGTAGGCGGTGGCTGAGGTCCCCGCGCACCCATAGCCTTCGAGGTGCATGCCCAGCAGCCCGATGTCACCGAATGCCTTCGCCAGCGCGTCCTGGGGAAGGGTTCCCTCGTCCCACCAGTCCCCGACGTTGGGCACGATCTCCTTCTGGACGTACTCACGGACGGTGTTTCGCAGAAGGATCTCCTCGTCGGAGAGGAGAGAGTCGATATCGAGGAAGTCCCTTGGATCCGGCTTCTCGAAGGAGATGTCGCTCATGTCTGCCGAATCGTATCCGGTCAGCCCGCGAGGGTTTTCTCGGCCAGGTCGGCCCGGTAGGCAGCCAGCTTCTCCCGAAGACCTTCATCGTTCACCGCAAGGATGGCCACCGCGAGGAGGGCCGCGTTGGTGGCTCCGTCGATGGCGACGGTCGCGACCGGTATGCCGGTCGGCATCTGGACTGTGGCGAGGAGCGCGTCCATCCCGTCCAGGGACGCGTTGATCGGCACCCCGATCACTGGCAGCAGCGACTTGGCTGCCATCGCCCCGGCCAGGTGGGCGGCCTTCCCCGCTCCTGCGATGATCACCGCAAACCCCTGATCGGCGGCGGTTGCGGCGAATTCCAGCGCCTGATCCGGGGTCTTGTGGGCGGAAAGGACCCTGACCGCGCTGACGATGCCGAAGTCGTCGAGCGTGCTCGCGGCTTTCTCCATGACCGGACGATCACTTCCCGAGCCCATGACTATCGCGACTCTGTTGCTCATCCCCCTGACGCTAACCGGGACAACGCCTGTCACGCCCCTTTGCGAGCCGTCGGGCTATCATCGAACATATGTTCGCCATGGATCCACTCCAGCCCTCTCTGTTCGGAGGGAGCGACCCCGTTCCCGACGGGACTTTCGCCGGTCTGGAGCGGGTCGATCTCGATGCTTGGTCCTGGCTGGACCTTTGCCCCGGCTGGCTCACGGGAGACGCCCGGCTCTACGAATTCCTCGCCAGAACCATTGCGTGGGAGCAACCCGCGGTCCGGATGTACGACAAGATGGTGAAAACTCCGCGGCTCACCGGCTCAGTCGATGCCGGGTCGCATCCGGTCATCGTGGGAATGGTCGAACTTCTCTCCGATCGGTATGGGATCGCCCTGGACCGGGTAAGCGCAGGTTGGTACCGGATAGGGGCCGACTCCGTTGCCTGGCATGGAGACCGGATCGCTCGGGACCTACCCCACTCCATCGTGGCCACTGTCTCCCTGGGCGGGCCGCGGCGTTTCCTGATCAGACCCAAGAGGGGTGGCGAGTCGAAAGCCTTCGATCTCGGCCGGGGTGACGTGATGGTGATGGGTGGGGCCAGCCAGCGACTCTGGGAGCACACCGTTCCAAAGGTCGCATCGGCGCCGCCTCGCATCGCCCTCATGTTCCGTCACAGCTACGTCTGAGCTGCGATGTCGGTCCGGTATTGCATCCCGGGCCACCTGATCGAATCCACCCCTGCGTAGGCCCGATCGCGGGCAGCACTCGAGGTGGGGCCGATTCCGACCAGGTTGAGGACACGGCCACCATCGACGAGGAGGCGTTTCCCGTCGGACCTCGTTCCCGCGTGGAGCACGAGGATGTCATCGGGGACCGATCCCACGCCGGCGATGGCATCGCCGGTCACCGGGGAGTCCGGGTATCCCGAGGCAGCGAGCACGACATTGACCGTTGCGATGTCGGACCACTCCGGAGAGGCGCCTTCGAGGACGTCGATCAGATCTGACGTCATCCTCGGCAGCACGGCCTGCGTCTCGGGATCACCGAGACGGACGTTGAACTCGAGCACCCGAGGACCCTCGTCGGTGAGCACCAGACCGGCGTAGAGAAAGCCCCGGAACGGGTTGCCGTCCTCCGCCATCTGGGCGAGTGTCGGCTCGATGACGCTTCTCATGGTTCCCGCGATGAGCCCTTCCGGTAGGTCGATGACCGGTGAGTACGCGCCCATGCCGCCGGTGTTGGGGCCGTGGTCCGCATCAAGCAGTCGCTTGTAGTCGCGGGCGGGCTCGAGCGGCACCGCCCCCCGGTCGGTGCAAACCGCGAACACACTCACCTCGGGCCCTTCCAGATGGTCCTCGATGAGCACCGATGTCCCCGCGGTCCCGAATCCACCGTCGAGACAGTGCTCCACCCACCGCTCCGCCTCGTCACGTGAGTCGGTGACCAGCACGCCCTTGCCCCCTGCCAGCCCGTCTGCCTTGACCACGAACGGCCCGTCGCTCCGACCGAGGTGCTCCTTCGCCGGGCCCGGCTCGGTGAACGATGCCGAGGCCGCGGTGGCAACGCCCGCCCTGGTCATCACGTCCTTTGCGAAGGCCTTCGACGCTTCCAGCCTTGCCGCGGCGCGACTCGGGCCGAACACCGGGATCCCCAATCGGGTCAGTGCGTCGGCGATCCCGGCCGCGAGTGGGCCCTCAGGTCCGACCACGACGAGATCGACTCCTTGCACCCGGGCCATGGCGGCGATGGCGCCGACGTCGCTCGTCGAGATCCCTTCCACCACCGGGCCCAACTGCGCCAGGCCGGGGTTGCCAGGGATCGAGATCAGCTCGGTCACCCGGGACGATCGGGCCAGCTTCCACCCGAGGGCGTGCTCTCGCCCTCCGCTCCCGACCAGGAGCACCCTCATGCGACCTGGATGAGCTGGCTGCGCTCGGGCCCAACCGACACCCAGCCGATCGGCACGCCGACCTCCTCCTGGATGTACTCGATGTAGGCCTGCGCCTGCTTCGGCAGAGCTTCGTACGAGCGAACCCCGGTGATGTCCTCCCGCCAACCCGGGAGGTCCTCGTACTCGGGCTCACAGTGATAGAGGACGCTCTGCTGAGCCGGGAACTCGATGTGGCGCTCCCCTGCGCTGGTGTAGGCGGTCGCCACCCTGATCGTGTCGAAAGCAGAGAGGATGTCCAGCTTGGTCAGGAACAGGCTGGTGAAGGTGTTTACCCGATTCGCGTAGCGCAGGGCGACCAGGTCGAGCCAACCGCATCGCCTCCTGCGCCCGGTGACCGTCCCGTACTCGCCTCCCAGCTCGATCAGGGTGTCTCCGATCTCGTCGTGGAGCTCGGTGGGGAAGGGGCCGGTGCCCACTCGAGATATGTAGGCCTTGGCCACACCGACGATCTCGTCGATGGCCCGTGGTCCGATGCCGGATCCCACCGCCGCCCCACCCGCAGTCGGGTTGGACGACGTGACGAACGGATAGGTGCCATGGTCGATGTCGAGCAAGGTCCCCTGCGCTCCCTCGAACAGGACCGTCCTGCCGGCCCGCAGACCCTCCCAGAGGAGCAGTGAAGTGTCGGTGACGTGGGGTTTGATGCGTTCGGCGTACCCGGTGTACTCGTCGATGATCTCGTCCGGGTCCATGGGGAGGGTGTTGTACACCCTGGGCAGGATCTTGTTCTTGTCCACGAGGGCAGCCTCGACCTTCTGCCGAAAGATCTTGGGATCGAACAGGTCCTGGACCCGGATGCCGACCCTGGCGTACTTGTCCGTGTAGGCGGGCCCGATGCCGCGCTTGGTGGTGCCGATCTGGTTCTTGCCGAGGAAGCGCTCGATCGCTGCGTCCAGCTTGCGGTGATAGGGCATGATCAGGTGTGCGTTGGAGGACACCCGCAGCCTCGACGAATCCAGGCCCCTCTCTGCGACCATGTCCATCTCTGCGATGAGGACTTTCGGGTCGATCACGGTTCCAGAGGCGATCACCGGAATGCAGTCCGGGTAGAGGATCCCGGAAGGTATCAGCGAGAGGGCGAGTCGTTGCTCCCCTACGACGATGGTGTGACCGGCATTGTTCCCGCCCTGGTAACGGACGACGAAGTCGGCCGACTCGGCGAAGAAGTCGACGACCCGACCCTTCCCCTCGTCACCCCATTGGGCGCCCAGGACAACGGTGGCTGGCATGACGTGGAGCGACGGTAGTCAGGTCGGCGGGGTGAACCGGCGAGTCGCAACGTGGCGAAGTTGCCGGAATCGCCGCACGGCTGGCAAGAATGTACGAGGCTGAACGCTGTGAGCCGCTGTAGTGGGTCTTAGGAGAGTGTCATGAGCCAGGCGCTGACCAGGGTCTATCGAGAAGGCGTGTTAGAAGCCGAGTCTTTCCCGGTCACAGACGTATCCGACTACCTCGACCAGCCCGACACCATCGTTTGGGTGGACCTCACGGGCCCGACGCCGGCTGAGATCCACGAGCTGGCCGAGGAACTGGGTCTGCACGAGCTCGCCGTCGAGGACGCCCTCAAGCCCCATCAGCGTCCCAAGGTGGACAGGTACGCCACACATCTGTTCCTCACCTCCTACCACGTCCGGGTGAACCTGGAGGAGGGTCGTCTCGAAGAGATCAAGATCGATGCCTTCTTCAACAGTCGTTGGCTGATCACGGTTCGAGGGACCGAGGGATTCTCGATGGATGCGGTGCTTGCCCGTTGGGACCGGTCCCCCGCGTTGATGAGACACGGGGTGGGCTTTCTGCTCTACGGGTTGCTGGACGTGATTGTCGACGGGTACTTCGACACCGTCTCGGCGTTCGACGACTACTACGAGGACGTGAGCGAGGGCATCTTTGCCGAGCATCCGCTGGAGCCATACCAGCAGCGGCACTGGTTCGACATGCGTCGGGCGATGGTTCGTTTCCATCGACTCGTGGTCCCGATGCGCGAGGCGGTGAGCAGCCTGATGAGGCGAGAACAGGAGGTGGTCCCGGAGGAGCTCTATCCCTACTACCAGGACGTCTACGACCACATCCTTCGGATCAGTGAGTCTTCGGACTCTCTTCGCGACCTGGTCGCCGCAATCGTGGAGACCAATCTCAGCCTCCGGGACTACCGGCAGAACCTGATCGTGAAGAAGGTGTCGAGTTGGGCAGCGATCGTGGCCGTTCCCGCGCTGATCACCGGCTATTACGGGATGAACGTGCCATATCCGGGCGCTCTCGAGGTCTCCGGGGTCATCGTGTCCTCGCTGCTGATCGTTGGAGCCTCATTGGCCCTCTACGTCATCTTCAAGCGCCGCGACTGGCTGTGACCCCCGGTCAACCCGCCGCCCCCAAGCCGGCAGCGGCGACTCCTTCGCCCGGTCGCCGGGTGCTCCGGCCCCTGATCATCGCAGTCGTGATCGGGTTCGCGATCTACATCCTCCTGCCCCAGATCGGCGAGATCGAGCAGGCCTTTGTCGCTTTGCGATCGGGAAGATGGCGGTACCTCTGGGTGGTCGCGATCGGGGCTTCGATGACCTTCGTGACCTCGGGTTGGATGGTCGTCACCTCCACGGACCTCCGACTTCCCTTTCGTCGCACCGTCCTGGAGCAGGTAGCTGCCTGGTTCATGGCAACAGTCACCCCGGCGCGAGTGGGTTGGGTCGTGATCACCCAGGGATACCTGGTGAAGGCGGGAGCCGATGAGCACTCTGCCTACGCAGCCAGCACTCTCAACCTGCTGATCACCTTTCTGGCACATCTGGGCCTTCTGCTCGTGCTTCTTCCTCTTCTGCCCGCGCTCGAGCTCCCCCCGGTCACGCCCCCATCCACGGAGGCCGTCATCGTGGTCGTGCTCGCCGTGCTCGTCGGCGCCGGGATCATCCTTTGGATACCGAGGGCTCGTCGATTCCTCGTCACCGATCTCGTCGGCGTCTTGAAGGCGATGCCGGCGGTGTTGTCGAACCCGCGTCGGGCCTCGTTGCTCCTGATAGCGGCGGTCGCCGGCAACATCGCCTTCGCCATCGCCCTGGCCGGTTCGATCGCCGCCTATGGCCCGGTGCCTTCGTTTCTCGGCGTCCTCGTCGCCTACATGTTGGCCGCGACCATCTCCGGCGTGGCTCCGACGCCGGGCGGTCTCGGAGCGATGGAGGCGGCACTGGTCGCGGCGCTGGTTCGTCTCGGTGTCGAGTCGGGGGTCGCGGTGGCCGCCGTCCTCACCTTCCGTCTGGCCACCTTCTGGGTGCCGATGCCGATCGGTGCCTGGGTGTTGCGCCGTGGTCGAAGAGACGGGTGGCTCTAGGGTTGCGGGCCCGCCGCCGATCACGCCGAAACACAGCGTTCACAATCCGGCAACGGGTGCGAAACGGGTCCCGGATAGAAAACCCCCGTTCACGAAACGCAAACGACCCCGAAAGGAGCACCCGTGAGCAAGACGGCTGCCGACGTCTTGTCCCTCGTCGCCGACGAGGGCTACGAGTTCGTCGACCTTCGCTTCTGTGACCTGCCCGGTCAGGTCCAGCACTTCACCGTCCCGGTCAAGCAGTTGACCGAGGATTCGTTCGAGGCCGGCTTTGGCTTCGACGGCTCGTCGATCAGGGGCTTCCAACAGATCCAGGAGTCGGACATGATCCTGATCCCGGACCCGAGCACCGCGGTGGACGACCCGTTCCGGGCCCGCAAGACCCTCATCCTCTACTGCTTCGTCAATGACCCGATCACCGGGGCCCCCTACGACCGGGACCCGAGGTACATCGCCAAGAAGGCCGAGGAGTACCTGCTCAGCACCGGGATCGCAGACACTTCGTACTGGGGGCCTGAGGCCGAGTTCTATATCTTCGATGACGTGCGGTTCGGCCAGAACCAGTACTCCGGGTACTCCTTC
>JBFYOJ010000324.1:0-3035 GCA_041303885.1 Acidimicrobiia bacterium
CGAAGACGTCCGGGCCGTTGGTGTCGCCCCGGCAGATCGTCGCCATGCGTCGAAGGGTGTTGTCGGCCGTGCTGGCCAGGCCGGTTCCCCATTCGGTTCCGGGGTCGAAGCCTGTCTGCCCGACCACGTCGAGCACCGTCGTGCCCTTGCGCAGGACCACAGCGTCGTCGCCGTTGAACCACCCGGCCCCGTTGGTTTGGTCGGCCTGGGCGAGTATCGCGGCACTGGCAGCGGACTGGGCGATCACGAACACGTCGCCATCGGCGACCGTTCCGGTGAGGTTGATGGTCAACCCTGCCGACGCACCGCCATTGAAGAACATCTGGACGTTGTAGCCACCGGCAGTGAGATCGACGGATGCGCCGGTGCCGTTGTAGATCTCGAGCGCCTTGTTGTTGCTAGTGCCCTCGATGTACTCGGAGAAGAACAGGTCCACGGTGGCTGCCTGCGCCTGCGGTGCGTCCACTGGCGCGGCGACGACGAGCGGTGTCACCGAAGCGATGAGGCTCAGCGACAGCCACATCCGCAGCCGTCCTGCGCCGTGACGCCAACCCATCCGACCTATCCCCGATTCGTGCATGATGCACCCCCGATTCGACGTCTGACGCAGCTGCTTGCCTGGCGTCGACTATACCCACGCTCCGCTCTGCGGTGCCCAAGGCCACGAATGCGGGTGTGAAGGGACCACAATCCGGTCATGCAGAATGTCGTCGAGCGGGTGATCAACCTCCTCATCTATCTGCTCGACTCCCAGACCCCGGTCACCGCCGACCAGGTCCGTCGCACCGTGGCCGGGTACGGGGATCAGAGTGACGAGGCCTTCCACCGCATGTTCGAGCGGGACAAGGACCTTTTGAAGCGGATGGGAGTCCCACTCGAGATGAGAGCCCTCGACGCCTGGGAGGTCGACTTCGGCTACACGGTCGATCCCGACAAGTACGCACTACCCGATCCGGGGCTGACCGACGAGGAGCGGATCGCACTGTCGGTGGCGGCACGGATGGTCCGGCTCGGAGGTGCCAACGCCGGTCTGGCCGGACTGCTCAAACTCGGTGGGGTGGAGCGTGGTGTGGGCATCGAGCCACTGGGTGCCGACCTGGGCGCCGAGGCCTCGGTACTGGGTGATCTCTTCCTCGCCGTCAGCGAGCGCCGGCAACTGGACTTCACCTACGGAGGGTCGCAGCGAAAGCTCGACCCCTACGGCATCGCACACCGCCGGGGTCACTGGTATCTGGTCGGCCAGACCCCGGACGGGGAACGGGTGTACCGGGTGGATCGAATCTCCGATCTCGAGGTGGGGAAGCAGGCCGGCGCCTTTTCGCGTCCTAAGCGATTCGATGTGAAACGGGCGATGAGCAACCATCCCTGGGAGGCCGGGCCGGACGATGTGGTCACATCCACGGTCAGATTCGACCCGGACGTGGCCTGGTGGGCGGCCCGCACCCTCGGGGTGGAGGCTCCGGCGGGCGGCCCGCTCGAGCTCGACCTGCCGGTCGCCAACCGTGACGCCTTCATCGGGTGGATCCTCAGCTTCGGACCCGATGCCGAGGTCGTGGGGCCGTCCGCCTTGCGTGAACTGGTGCTGGAACGGGTCGAGGCGGCAGTGGAGAACGCAGGATGACCAGCAAACGCACCGTCACCCGTCTCTCCAGGATCCTCGCCCTGATCCCGTACGTGCTGGCCAAAGATGGGGCCAAGGTGAGCGAGATCATCGAGCGTTTCGGATACACCGAGGCGGAGCTCACCCGCGACCTGAACACGGTCTTCTTCTGCGGACTCCCCGGCTACACCCCGGGAGATCTCATGGAGGCCTACATCGACGGCGACGAGGTGATCATCGACGCCGCCGACTATTTCGCCCGGGCCCCCCGGCTCACCTCGATGGAAGCTCTCGGCCTGATCGCCGCCGGTATGGCCATCGTCGCCTCCGGCCAGGGCTCGCCGGACCTGCAGCGAGCGGTCGACAAGCTGACCAAGGCCGTCCTTCCCAATGCCGGCACCGCGATCGACATCGATGTGGCCGGGGAGTCGGGGACACTGGCCGCCCTGAAAGCTGCGGCAGCGGACCAGAAGGTGGTTCGGATCACCTATCGATCCCTGAGCAGGGAGGAGGAGACGGTGCGCGACATCGAACCATGGGCGCTGGTCTCCACCTTGGGCAACTGGTACGTCCAGGGCTTCTGCCGCATGGTCGGAGCAGAGCGGGTGTTCCGTGTCGATCGCATCCGCGATCTGGTGGTCCTCGAGGAGCGATTCGAGCGTCCCGAAGGGCTGCCGGAGCCAGGAGTCGCCTACTCCCCGTCGGACGACGACGTGGTCGCCCGGATCCGGCTGACCCCAAATGCGACCTGGGTGCTGGACTACTACCCCGTCGACGTGCTCAAGGAGACGAAAACCGGCACCGAGATCCGCTTCTCGTCACCCGACGCCGAGATCCCGGCCCGGCTCCTCCTCCGACTCGGCGGCGAGGCACGTTTGCTCCAGGGCGATGAGGTTCGTTCAAAGGTCAACGAGATCGCCGATCGACTTCGCGAAAAGTACCAATAGGGCCGTGCGACCTAGTCGGTCGCGCTACAGATTTTGACCTGCTCTGCCGATCACTCCCCTTGTTATGGGAGACCGGAGAACAGGGATGACGACCATCAAGACAACTTGCACTAGGTGTGGTGACATCCACCTGACACCGGACGACGTGGCGTTGGAGCTTCGTCCAGGTGGCCGTGAGGGTGATTACCGCTTCAAGTGCCCGACCTGCACCGAGCCTCAGCGCCGGCCCGCGAATTCCCGGGTGGTCAGCGTCCTTCTGGCAACGGGTGTGACCTTCGAGGTCATCAACCCCGACCCCATCACCGAAAGGGAGATCGCAGCGTTCGTGGCTGCCCTCGAGGCCGAATCGGATCCATTCCGCCTCCTGGCCGGCTGACAACCGCTCCTTCTCTTCGACGGGCACCACGGGCAGGGTGCTCCTCGACACACAAAGGGTGGCGATCCCCAGGGTCGCCACCCTTCTCGTTGTATGGGTCCCCGCCTCCGGA
>JBFYOJ010000325.1:0-12454 GCA_041303885.1 Acidimicrobiia bacterium
GACACCAGCCCTGGAGCCGGGACCGCCGCTCGTCGCTGGGCTTACCGCCACCTCTCGCCTTGGGTTCGGGCCCACCAACTGCTGAATCTGGTCGGGCTGCGAGCCGCGCAGCCGATCCCGAGAGTGGCTGCAATCCTGGTCTCGCATCGACCTGAGTTCCTGCCTGCCGCCATCAATGCCGTTCTCCGTCAGACACATCTCCTGACCGAGTTGGTGGTCGGTGTTCATGGTGCTTCTCCCACCGCCGAGATCGACGCCATCCTCACTTCGGCATCGATTCCGATCGAGATGATCGAGTTGGATCGGGCGTTCACTCTCGGCGAGTGCCTCAACCTGGCCATCTCCAAGACGTCGGCGCCGATCCTGGCAAAGATCGACGACGACGACCATTACGGCCCCGCACACATCGAGGACAGCTTCCACACCCTGGCCTACTCCGGCGCCGATGTAGTTGGGAAAGGGGCGCACTACACATATGTGGCCTCCCGTGACAGCACGATCTTGCGTCGACCGGGGCTCGAGGAGACATACGTCGAGGGGTCTCCCAATGGGGCCACGCTGGTCTTTCACCGAAAGGCATGGGACCAGGTCGGGTTCCCTCACCGGCCCCGTCATGTCGATACCGGGTTCCTTCGTGCTGCGCGTGAGATGGGAGCGCAGGTGTACGTGGGGAGCCGATGGGAATTCTGCTACGTGCGCAATCCTGAGGGACACACCTGGGAGACGGAGGACGAAGTGTTCCTTGCCGGATCGGAGCCCTCCTGGGAGGGATTTCACCCGGAGCGGGTCGAGGTTCCCGACGTCGAGCCCGATTGACGTGAGCGGCACGAATCTCGCCATAGTCGGCACCGACCTCAAGTTCATCCGCCCGCTGCTCGCCCGCTTCGAACGAGAGGAAGGTATCCGGGTCCGGGTCGACGAATGGCCGAAGTTCCGAGTGCACGACCCATCGATCACCAAGGAAGTACTCACGTGGGCCGACGTGATCGTGTGTGAGTGGGCCGGCCCCAACGCAGTGATCGCCAGCCAAGCCAAGCGAGCGGACCAGAGAATGATCGTCAGATTGCACCGCATGGAGTTGGCCCATCCGGAATGGCGCAACATCGAAATCGATGCGGTGGACCTGGTGGTCACCGTGGGGCCGCACTACAGGCGACGGGTGGTCGAGGTCACGGGGTGGCCCGAGGCCAAGGTGGTCGTCATCCCCAACTTCGTCGACGAGACGGTATTCGCCCTGCCCAAGCAGGACGGCTCCCGATTTCACCTCGGAATGATCGGTTATGCCTCAGAACGCAAACGAGTCGACCTCGCTCTCGATGTCCTGACCGAGCTCCAGCAGAGCGACCCCCGATATCGACTGTTCCTCAAAGGCTCGCTCCCGTGGGGCTTGAAATGGGTGGAGGATCGCCCGGAGGAAGCCGGGTACTTCAATCGGATCCGGCAGAGGTTGGACGAGAATCAGGAACTGGGTCAGGCGGTCACCTTCGATCCTCCCGGTGACGATGTCGCGACTTGGCTGAGGAAGATCGGATTCGTCCTCTCCACCTCCGACGACGAGAGCTTCCACCTCTCCCCAGCGGAAGGGATGGCGTCGCGAGCAGTGCCGGTGATCCGCCCCTGGCCGGGAGCCGACGAGATCTACGACCCAGAGTGGATTGTGGATGGCGCCCGCATGATGGCGGCCACCATCCTCGCCATTGCTGCCGACGAGAAGGTCTGGAGGGAAACCGGGGCCAGAGCGCAACGCGAGGTCCTCTCCAAGTATCGACTCGACGACATCGCCCGGATGTGGCTGGCGCGGATCATGGCTGCTCGAAGTCCGGCCAGGTAAGGCCCCGCCTACCATCTACCGGATGCGGATCTGCCTCGTCTCACGGCGAAACATCACGCGTGATCCGGTGGCCAGGGCCCTGGTCAACTCGCTCGATTCCGCCGGCCACCGGATCACAGTGGTCTGCGCCGGAAGCCCGCAACCCGGTCTTCCGGACAAGGTGCAAGTGGTCACGGTCGCCGCCGGGCGAAGTCTGTGGCGCTCGTTCCGCCGACGGGCTCGCCGCGCCAGCACCGTCAAAGGTGACGCTCTCGACCAAGCACTGCACCGGGCAGTGATAGAGGCGAGACCGGAGCTGATCTACCCGCGCCGGGAGGACGACGTTTCCCTGGTAGACGACATCGGCGTACCCGTCGTACGTCGACCAGAGTGGCGCCCCCCGAGCTTCGATCTGATCAATCTGGCTCCTTACTCGGTGGAGTTGAGCAGCTCACCCGCCTTGCCGACTGGCCCATTCCATCTTCGCCGCGAGCAGGCCGTCTCCGTGCCTCGCCCAGGCCGACACGCAGGGAGCGCGGTGGTGATCGCCTATCGCGTCACCCCGACCAATCCCGGTCGATACCTCGAGGCGGCCCTGCGGCGCTCGGGGGCGTCGGTCACCGTCCTCAACGGGACCCTCGATTGGAGTCAAGTGCCTCCCGGGGCCTCCTTTGTCGTCATCGTGGAGAGCCCCTATCCCGCCCTGGAACAGCAAGGTGCCAAACCCCGAGTGCCGGTGCTCTTCTGGATCCACCACGGTGAGCACCATCTCCCCACCAATCTGCGGTTGGTCCGGAGGTACGGGGCGAGCGCGGTACTGCTGGCACACAGTTGGCATCTTGCCCATCGATTCGCAGTCCCGGTCCATCGCTTCCCGTTCGCGGTGGCGCCCGAGCTGTCGACCGAGCCCAAACCTTGGGCGGAGAGGTCCTACGACGTTGCCATGGTCGGAGCCGGTGTCGGCGGAAGTGGCGGCCGCTACGACCGGCGCCGCGAATTGGTCGAGGCGCTCGAGGGGTACACATCGATTCGCACACGGTTCTCCTATGGACTGGGCCCTGAAGAAATGATCGCCCTCTACCAGGACGCACGGATCGTGATCAACGAGGGGGGGCGTCGTCACCTACCCATCACCATGCGGGTGTTCGAAGCCCTGGGTGCGGGTGCGCTTCTCTTGACCGAAGACCTCCCCGGAACCGACACCCTGCTCAAACGAGGCGAGCATTATGTGCCGATGACGGAAGACGTCCCCGACCAGGTCCGGCATCTCCTGGACAGCGCGGAATCCAGTGCGATAGCGGCGGCCGGCCGCCGATGGGCATGGGACCGCCACACCTACGACCATCGCGTGGATCAGCTGTTCGAGATCGCCTCGACCACGTCACCCGCCCCCATAGACCTCGAGGACAGCTTCAGGCCCAGGACTCCCCTGGCCGCTGTGGTCGACCGGGACGTCGAAACGCAGCACCTCGCCACTTTCGGTCAGGTCGACGCGATGGGTCTTGACGATCGAGCGGTTCGGTTCGGTGACGCGGAGCGCCTGCGAGAGTCCTCGATCGACGCGGTGGTGATCGGCCGGGGACCGGTGGCCGAGCTGAAGCTCGCCGTCCTTGCCGCTCGCGGGTACGTGTACGCCGAAGGCGAGCATTCCGCTGCCGTCGAGACTGTCCTCGCCGATCACCGGCCGGACGCCATCGTCAGCTACGACTCGGGGTTCCTCCGGGCCGACCTCGGAGGCACCGGATACAGGATGCGCCCTGCCGACCACCCTCTGGCCCAGTGACGCCACCAGGTCCCAAGGCCTGGACCGCTCCGGGCAACGATTATCGGGGGATCGAGAAGGTCCAACCGGGTCCGGAACCAAACGCAGCCGTGATCCTGACCGGCGGCTCGGTGCGTGACAGCCTTCTCTCTCAATCGGCGGGCGTCAGCGAGATTCTCGACCCGGCTGCCGCTCGGGGCACGCCAGCCGAGGTAGTGGTCTTCCTCGGTCCCGATGAAGACCCCGGACCCGGCTGGCTGGCACGGCACCTCGGGTGGCACCAGCTCGCCAGCAACCTCGTAGTGCTGGGAGGACATGTCCCGGAGGACGATCGATCGACAGCGATCATCCGCAGGTCCCGCCGCCTGCTCAGCGGGGATGAGGCCTTTATCGCCATCCAGCAGTCCAACGTCTCGATGCGCACCGAGCTCTGGGACAGGTTGGGAAGTCCCGGCGAACTCGACTTGATCACCGGGTGGCGGCTCTGGAACGAAGGAGCGTTCTTCATCCACGACCCCGACGCCAGTGTCACGGCGTCAGGACCGGCTTTGCCCCACACTGGTTCGCCCGGGTGGGCGCTGCTCCTCGAGGACCTGATCCCCCATCGTCGATTTCGACCCAGACCGTCTGCCTTGCACTCGACACCAAAGGTGTCCTGGGTGGTCCAGGTCTCCGACCAGCAAGGAGTGGAGGCGGCGTGGGAAGTCTGTCAGAAGTCGACCTTCCCGGATCACGAGATCGTATTCCATGGCCCAGCCTCCGCCCTGGTCGCTGTGGCTGATGTGGCCCGGCACAACCCCAGGGTGACCACGGTCGAGGGTGATGGCCCGGGCAGCATCGGGGCCGCGGTGAGAGCCTGTCACGGCGAGTTGGTTGCCATCTTCGACTCACGGGCCCACCTCCCCCCGGAGAGTCTGAGCAAAGCGGTGGCGCGGTTCGAGGCGAAGCCTTCGGCCGGTGTCGTTCGCCTGGGGTATCGGATCGGAGGCGACCGGTACCTGCGGTTCGACGACTTGGCGGCTGTCGATCGGGCACTAGGGGCATATGGCCTCCCTCTGTTCGCCGTCGCCTCCCGGCGCGAGTTGATGAAGGACCCGTTGCTCGTCACCGACCCGGCCACAGCCTGGAAATCGTTGCTGGCACGCAACACTCCGGCCCTGGTGGTCTCGCCTCTCGTCGAGGTGGATGCCTCAGCCCCCATCTCCCCTCGATCCATCGGGTTCACCGAGATCTCCTCGGCCGGACTGGGTGAGATGGCGCGTGTCATGGTCCGCGAGATGCGAAGAGAGCGAGCTTCCGATGAAGCAACGGCGAGATCGATGGACGACGAGCGGGTATCGGTCGCCTATGTCGGGTTCACCGGGCACGACAACCTGGGGGACGAGGCGGTGATGACCGCCATCCAGAGTCTCATGCCCTGGGCGCATTTGGAGTCGGATCCGGTCGACCCACGACTGCTGATGGTGGGCGGCGGGACGTTGATAAACGGCCGTCGCTACTACTTGAACCGCCTGCTCCGTCAGGAGTCTCCCGTGGTGGAGCGAGCGCTCTTCGGCACGGGAGTGAGGAACCCCGACTATTGGGGAGTCACCGAGCCAATGGATGACTGGTTCTCATTCATCGACTCCGCCTTGGTCGCCGCGGTGCGGGGCCCGGATTCGGTGAAGAACCTCCGCAAGCTGGGCTACCACCGGGACCTTCCGGTGATAGGAGACCCGGCGCTTTCGCTGTTCCCACCCGATGACTTCACTCGCGTCGAAGGCAGGGTGGTGGTATGCCCCGTTTTCACCAGCGGCAACCTCCATGGAGGCAGCGACGAGGTGGTCTTCGCCGCTCTCGCCGACCTGGTGCTGCGTCTTCGTGCCGAGGGGCGCGATGTCATCCTCATGTCGGCTTTCCCTCAGGATGACCGATGGCTGATCGACCTGATGCGCCGAAGCGAGGTCGACGATCTCCCGTACTTTGCCGGCTACGCCAACATCGACGAAACCATGGGACTGATGGCATCGGCCGACCTCGTCGTGGGCGAGAGACTTCACGCCACGATCATGGCCGCGGCGGCCGGCACGCCGTTCGTCGGCGTCGAGTATCGGCCAAAGGTCCGAGACTTCGCACGATCGGTTGGTCAGGAGAATGCAGTTGTTCGCACCGACGAGATGCATCGTCTGCAAGAGGTGTGCGACAGGATCCTCGCCTCTTCCGAGGAGGCAGTCGCGGTGACGGCTGTGCACGTTGATGCCTACAGGCGAATGCAGATCGACGCCGCCAATGAGCTTCACCGGCTGCTTGTCGCCGGCTGAGCGCCAATGACCAACGTCCTTCTCGCAACCAGCAACGGAACCGGAATGGGCCATCTGACCCGTCAGGCTGCGATCGGGCTCAAGTTGGCCGGCGAGCATCAACCAGTTCTTTTCTCATTGTCGATC
The DNA here is from genome assembly GCA_041303885.1 of Acidimicrobiia bacterium. GTDB lineage: Bacteria > Actinomycetota > Acidimicrobiia > Spongiisociales > ZC4RG35 > JARDZU01. Next base: position 5,999 of record JBFYOJ010000325.1, read on the forward strand.
GGGCTTCCACAAGCGACCAGTCTCGGGCTGCGGGGCGAGTACACACCGAGTTATGACCGACCGTGGATCGCACCCCGGGCATGGAACAGCTATTTGCGCGACCGGCTGGTGGCGATCGTGGAGGAAACCAATAGCAAGGTGGTCCTGTTCGACGGTGTGGCCCCATACCCCGGTATCGGACATGCCTCTTCGATCAAGCGAGACGTCGCTTTCGTGTGGCTTCGCCGAGGAATGTGGCGGAAGGGCACTGGCCGTAAACAGCTTCGTCGCGCCCACTACTTCGAGACCGCGATCGAGCCAGGCGACCTAGCAGGGGATGCCGACAAAGGCCCGACGACAGACATGATCAATGTGACGCGGATCGCCCCCATCAGCTTGGTCGAAGTACTCGAGCCATTGAGCCGAGATGACGCCCGGCTTGCGCTGGGGCTGCCAGAAGATCGGGAAATCGCGCTGATCACATTGGGGTCGGGTCTTCTTGGAGATGTTGCCGGACCGGGGACTGCTGCTCTCGAGACCATCCTCGAGAGCAGCGACGTCCATGTCGCTGTGACCAGATCGGCGGTCGCACAGCAAGAAGTCCCCGCTGTCGTTGCAGACCGCCTCACCGTCATCCGCGATGTCTATCCGCTGGTTCCCTATCTGAGCGCCTTCGATCTGGCGATCAGCTCGGCCGGCTACAACGCCGTGCATGAGCTCATTCCGGCCGCTATCCCGACCTTGTTCGTTGCCAACTCATCGACCCGCACCGACGACCAGGTCACTAGGTCACGGCGTCTCGCCGAGCTCGGGCTCGCGCTTTCGGCAGTCGACACCGATCAGGCGGCGATCGCAACCGAGACGGTCCGCCTGTTGGACAGGGCCGTAAGGGCCGAGCTCGCCGGCCGGGCTGCAGCGACCCGCGCTGAGATGCGGGGCGCTACTCAGGCCGCACGGTTCATCGTCGAGTTGGCCGCGGTGTTCACCCGGCGTCGTCCTCCCCTTTCCGTGGCAATCTCCGAGCAGACGCAGAAGGTCAAAGACCTGGTCAAGGACGTGCTTGGCGAGGAGCGGACGAATGCGATCAAAGGTCTGCTCGGCCGTGAACCATCCTCGATTGGTGACCGAATGCGGGTGCGTTTGGTAGACAACCCCACCGAGTCGACCGGCGGGGTCATCCCCCTGCTGATCACCTCCGACGTGACCGCTGATTTGTTGCGGGGTCCGATCCCCGTGGAGCACATCCTCCCCGCAGCGAGCGATGCCTACGGAGACCGGCGTTTGGAAATGATCCGCACCTACTACGACGTGGTCGACTGAGCGGTGCTCAGAGGTCGAGAGACCTCACGAAAAAGGTTGCCATCTCGGCTCGGCTCAGGTTCCGGTCGGCACAGTAGTTGTCATACGCGGGCGGGTTGCAGCCCACGGTGATGCCGGCGTTGGCCAGCTTGTTGATCGACTCCTCGAACGGGTTGTCCTCATCATCGGCGAAGAAGTCGGTGCCGTCGGGGTTCTCGTATCCGAAGGCCCTGACCAGCAACTCGGCCATCTCGTCCCTTTCCAGAGGACGATCGGGGCAGAAGCTGTCCTCATCGCAACCGAATGCAATTCCGGCCGTTTGCAGTCTGTCCACGGCGATTTCGAATAGGTGACCTGTCACGTCGTCGTACGCGGGAGCCCCGGTAGTGGCGGAGAGATTGAGCGCTCTGGCGAGGAAGGCGGCCATCTCGCCTCGGGTGATGCTGCGTTGCGGACAGAACTCGTCATTGAGCGGTGGGTTGCACCCAACAGTGATCCCAGCGGTGAAGATCTTCTCGATGTTGGCCTCGTGAACAGATTCGTCGTCATCACTGAAGGTCCCGCGCCATACCGCCGCTGCATGAAGCAGATACTGATAGGGATCGATCGGGGAGCCATCCTTGCGCAACTCGAAGTGAAGGTGGGGAACGTTCTCGGCCGCGTTTCCCGAGTCGCCCACCCACCCGATCAGCTGGCCGGCGGTGACCGCTGACCCGTTGACGATTCCTTCCGCTATCCCCCATCCCTGGCCATCGGTGTTCGGTATGTAGTTGCCCGCTTCGTCGATGGCGTCGTCGTTGAGGTGGATATAGCGGGTGACCCAGCCGTCACCGTGATCGATTCCGAGATAGCAACAGTTGGACGGCCCCGAGCTGATCCAGGTGACCGTTCCATCCCCTGCCGCCAACACGGGGACACCCTTGGCCGCCATGATGTCAACTCCCTCATGGCTTCGTGAGCAGTCTGCGCCGCGACAGTCACCGAAGCTGTCGGTGATCCGGTTCTCCCCATCCAGAGGGTAGGTCATGGTGTTCGGGTCGAATCCGGCCGCGACTGCGGGGCCGCCGGCCGCCATCAACGCGGCCAGAGCTGCCAGCACCAGGATCAGTCGCTTCAAAGGTTCACCACGGCTTGCTCCCCCTATCGGACCGATACCCGATTCCCTTGAGCGTCAAACCGAAGGTGGCGGGGAGGACTAGTTCTCACATCCATAGACCGTCCCCCATCGTTCATGAGCATGCTCGAACCTCCGACCCGACTGGCGAGACAAGGCAGCCAAGTCGTTGTGACTCGAAATGACAAACCGAAATGGAGATGCCGCCATCGGTGCCGCGATACCGTCAACGGGACAAGATGCGATCTATCACCCCGAAACGACTGGCGGCTGCGGTCGCAATTGGGCTGGCCGCGGGTGTCATCGCCGGTTTCTGGGACGACATCGCCCCGCTCGTTCGCGGTGTGGTTGTCGGGCTCGGAGGGGTCGCCGCGGTGCTCGCAATCAGGAGGCCGACCACCAGCCCTCGTCCGCTGCCCGACCCGCGACTGGATCTGGTTGAGCGTGTCCTGGCCGACGAGACACGCCGGCCCTGGAGCGCCTCCACCATCCCCTGGCCCGCTACGGCGCCCGTCAGGCCCGTGCTCCTGATTCCGGCGGCGGATTACCACCTGGCCGAGATCGTCCCCCTGGCTCGGGAGCTGAACCGGTTAGACGTGCCGACCCGCATCGCGATCGGATCCTCACCCTGGGGCAGGACCTGGCCGGCCCTCTCCTGGTATCCCGAGCTCGAGGTCCACGAGTTGCCCGACCCGGACCGGGTGGCGGCGGACGTGTCGGGAGTCCTCGTCATGAAGGACACCGGGAGTCTCGAGCCCCTGGTGGCAAGATGGCGAGAGCTCGGACTCCCGACCTTCGGCAAGGTGGAGGGGGCACAGGACTTCTGGGACGCCGACACACCCGATCAGAGGCTGCCCTACCGCAACCTCGACCTCGTCCTGTGCCAGGGTGATTTCGACGCGGAGGCACTTTCCGACCGAGAGACGGCGATCGTGGGGAGCTCCCGCCTGGAACGACTGTGGTGGGCGCCGACGGTGACGGCTAGGGATCCGCTGGCTGTGATCAATCTCAATTTCGTCTACGGGGTGCGAACCTCAGATCGAGACCTCTGGTTGGAGACGGCGATCGAGGGGTGCGGGCGGGCCGGCGTCCCTTACGTCGTTTCGGTGCACCCGGCGGAACGATCGAGGATCCGATCGAATCGGACCACATCTATCTCGGCTTCCCGTCTCCTCCCCAGCGCCACCATATTGATCAGCCGGTTCAGCACCATGCCGCTCGAAGCCATGGCCCGTGGGGTGTCGTTCATCTATCACAACCCGCACGGAGAGAATGTGAGGACCTTCGCCGATCCGCAGGGCGCCTTCGAAGTGACAACGTCGGTCGATGAGCTTCGTCAGGCTCTGGCCGATGTGCACACCGACCCCGCGGAGAACCGGCTCCGCGTGGAGTCGTTCTTCGCCGATCACGTCGATGTGGATCGCAACGCCACCAGCGAGCAAAGAGGAGCAGGGGCCATCTCCCGACATCTCGGGCGCTGATGGCTCTCCTGGAGAGCCCGCTGGCATAATCGGGAGCGATGACGATGAGCCACGCACCCGGAGATGGCTCGGTAGATGTCTCCATAGTCCTTCCGGTATTCAACGAGAAAGGGCATCTAGACGACGAGATCGAGCGCATCCGCAAGACGATGGATGAGTCGCGGTACAGCTACGAGATCATCGTGGTCGACGACGGCTCGACCGACGGCTCGGCCGAACGGCTGAGACAGATAAACGGGATCCGGCTGCTCCAGTTCGCGACCAATCGTGGCAGCGGTTCGGCACGGCGGTACGGCACCCAGGCGGCGACGGGTCGGATTGTGGTTTGGACCGACGTCGACATGACTTACCCGAATGACGCCATCCCCGAGTTGGTCGACCAATTGGACGACGTCGACCAGGTGGTTGGGGCCCGGACCACCGAGGAAGGCACCGTTCGTCTGGTACGCCGGCCCGCCAAATGGCTGATCCGGAAACTGGCGTCGTATCTCAGCGGAGTCCGAATACCCGACCTAAATTCCGGGTTCCGGGCATTTCGCCGCGATGTGGCCATTCCGTACCTCCATCTCCTCCCGCGGGGCTTCTCGTGCGTCACGACCTTGACCATGTCCTTTCTCGCCAACGGATACTCGATCAAGTACGTGCCGATCGAGTACTCGGCTCGGGCGGGTGAATCGAAGTTCCACTGGTGGAAGGACACCAAGCGCTATCTGCTCCAAGTGGTGCGGCTCACCCTGATGTGGGAGCCGATGCGGGTGTTCGGTCCGCCGGCAACAATCCTGGGGTTGGTCGGCGTGGCCAAACTGATATACGACATGATCGACAAGGACTTCAGGGTTGCCACCAACACGGTCGTGATCCTGGGCGTCGCCTTCGCTCTCGCTCTCATCGGCATGATCGCCGATCTGATGGTCCAGTTGAACAAACGTCCCCAGGACGTGATGCCGACCACCGTCAAGTGACTTCGCCAAGCCGGTCCCGAGCACCTGCTCTCAGCATGTCCGCATCGCTTCGTCTTCCCATCATCGAGCGATGGCTCGATGTGCTGAGACCGCGCTCTGTGCTCGAGGCAGGCTGCGGGATGGGAGCAATGGCGTTCCGGCTTGCAGGTCGTTTCGACTATCGGGGGTATGAGCCCGACTCGATCTCCTGCGAAACGGCATCGGCTCGCCTCAACTCGTTGGGTCGAGGGGAAGTGTTCAACGAGGAGCTTCCTGCGGACCCGGACCGCAGCTTCGACCTCCTGGTCGCTTTCGAGGTCCTCGAGCACATCGAAGACGATCTCGGTGCCCTCCGCTCGTGGCTGAGATGGCTGACCCCCGAAGGCCATCTGATGGTGAGTGTGCCCGCCCATCCAGAGCGGTTCGGGCCGTGTGACGCTGCCGTCGGCCATTGCCGTCGTTACACCCGTGAAGGGCTGGCGTCGCTCTTCGAGTCGGCTGGGCTCGAGACACTGGCCATCGAGAGCTGGGGCATGCCCGCCGGTTATGTCCTCGAGGCGGTTCGCAACACCATGGCTCGACGTCACAAGGGGCGACGCGAGGTGGGCACGGCAGGAAGCGGACGTCTCTACCAACCCCCGTCTGTCTTTGGTCGGGCAGTCGAGTTGGCGATGCGCCCCCTCGCCACGCTGCAGGCGCCATACCGCGCCACTGATCGTGGCATCGGCTTCATTGCGGTCGGCCGGCGCGAGACGGCCGGGACAGAGAACGGCGCTGACCGGTGAGACTCGTCTGGGCCGGCACATACGAGCCCGGTTTCTCCCGCAACCTGAAACTCGCCCGGCTTCTCGAGCTGTCCGGGACGAGTGTCGAGATCGTGAGAGAGCCGGTCTGGCCACCAGACCGTGTCGGTCTCGCCGCCGGCGGGTTGGCGCGCACTGCGCTCACCGCCTCTTGGCGGTATCCGAGACTGTTCGCACGGCTCCTCGCGCACAAAGCGCCCGACCTCTACCTCGTCTCCTATCCGGGCTGGTTCGACATGCCATTCGTGTGGCTGGTGGCACGTGTGAAGAGACGCCGGGTGCTGTTCGACCCGTTCATCTCCCTCTACGACACGATGATCTCTGATCGTCGCCTCCACTCCGACCGATCCATCCGGGCGAGAGTCGCCTCATGGGTCGATCGATTGTCGCTGCGTTTGGCTGACTTCGTCATCGCCGACACCCCGTCCCAGCTGGAGCTGTATGAGCTCCTCCGACGCCGAACAGGGGTACGCGGGGCGGTGATCCCGATCGGGGCCGACGACTCCTTGTTCACGCCTCGCGGTGACGGCGAAGTCGACCCGCGGCTGGTTCTGTTCTATGGCTCTCTCGTCCCCCTCCAGGGTGTCGGCACCATCGTCGAAGCGGCTGCCCTCCTCGAAGCAGATGGGATTCGGGTCACCATCATCGGCGATGGGCAGGATCGGGCCGCTCTGGACGATGCAATCCGTAGAACCGGGGCCTCGGTCGAGCACATCGGCCCACTTCCTCTATCCGAGATACCTGACAGGGTGGCGAAAGCGGCTGTCTGTTTGGGGATCTTCGGTGACTCGGAAAAGGCCGGTCGGGTCGTACCCCACAAGGTTTACGAGTGCCTGGCC
>JBFYOJ010000326.1:0-10001 GCA_041303885.1 Acidimicrobiia bacterium
ATCGGGGTTGACCACGGAGAGTGATGTCAAACGCGATTTAGAAATGGGACGGATTGGCACCGAACCCTGAGCCTGGGGCCGGCTATGTGCCCATCATCTCGGTAACGGCCCATTCGTGGAACCGCCCCAGCGTCTCTAATTGCTCGCTTCCCCGTTTCTCGAGGGCGGGAAAGTCGAAGTCGGACCATTCGGGATGAGACGGCCCCGCTGTGTGCAATGCCACCCACAGACTCTGCTTCCCGCGGACGGCCGACATGAGCGTCTCCAGCTCCAACACCCTGCTCAGGGGCGAATAGGTGAGGAGATGGCCGTTCAGCTTCAATCGGCCGGCCCGTTCGGTGAGCAGAGCTGCCACCCTCTTGAGATCTCCTCCCGAGACGCCGGCCGCGGCCCGGACCTCGTCAAGGACGACCAGGTCCTGTTCGATCGACTCGGCGACCTTCTCGATGATCGGCCCCCACTCCGTGCGGCGATTGCTGCGCCAGATCCGCCTGACCAACGCTGTCCCAGCAGTGGCTCCAGCGCGGTGGTCGTTCAAGTATGTCTCCCAATACTGCTTTGTTTCCATATCCGGGGCGCTCCTTTGATGGACGTCATTTGCCCGGCACGCAGTGTTCCCAACCCGGATGGTGCGTCTTTCGTTCCAACAGACCCGAACGATCAACCTGGCGAAGGCCCATACAGTGGCGGGGTTGAGTAAGGCACTATCAGACCTGGCCACGGCTCTCGGCCGCCGGGTTGACACCGCGCCCGAACCCGCCCGGGCGGAGCGGGCGGAACAACTGCGCCGTCATGTCGCCGAGTATCTGGCACCTCGGGCCGCCGATCTCTCCGCTCCGCTGGTGGTGGTGTTGTTGGGATCGACCGGGGTGGGCAAGTCGAGCCTGTTCAACGCGATCGCCGGCGGACCGCTGTCCGAATCGGGTTTGATCCGTCCCACCACCCGACGCCCTGTGGCGCTGGTCCACCCGGCCGACAGCCCCCACGTGCGCAAGGACGGCTCCCTCGCCGGCATCTCCGGTCGGGACCAGCTCGACGTCCGCGTCGACCCTGCCATCGCCCCTGGGTTGGTGATCGTCGACGCACCCGACTTCGACAGCGTGGAACGCTCCAACCGGGAGCTGGCGGTGCAACTGCTGGAGGCCGCCGATCTGGTGATCTTCGTCACCACCGTCACCCGCTACGCCGACCAGGTCCCATGGGACATCCTGGCCCGGGCTCACCAGAGGGGCGTGCCGTTGCTGGCGGTGATCAACCGTATGCCCACCGATACCGCCGACGAGGCGGCGGTGATGGCCGACTACCGGGCGCTGATCGAACGGGGCGAGCTCGACCGCCAGGGGGCGTTCGGTGATCTGGAGGTGGTCTCGGTCCCGGAGGGTGCGATCGACCCCGCCAGCGATGGTCTGCGCAGGAAAGACATCGGACGGATCCTCGAGGCGATCGAACGGCTCCGCCACGACGATGTTGAGCGTCGTTCGGTGGCCAAGCGCAGCCTCGACACTGCTCTGGCCGGTCTCCCCGAGGCCGTGGAGAGGATCGCTGCCGAAGTGGAACGCGAACAGGAGGCCGCTGCCTCGCTTCTCCGAGCCCTGGAGTCGAGCTACCGGGCGGCACGAAACGAGCTCAACCGGGAGATCGAGACTGGAACGTTCCTCCGAGCCGAGGTGCTCCGCCAGTGGCTCGACTTCGTCAACGCTGGGCCGGTTGCTCGCTACATCTCAGAAGGGGTGGGCCGGGTCGCCGCCGCCCTGCGCAACCTGATCCGCCCTACGCCGCCGCCGCCGGCTCCCGAGGTGAGAGAGGCGGCCTTCGCCGACCTGGTGACCTCGGTGGTGCGTCACACCGACACCGCTGCCTCGAAGACGGCCGCGATCTGGGTCGACGATGCACACGGAGCCATGGCCCTTTCGAAGGAGGCTGCATTGTGGGGCTCCTCGCCGGAGTTGGTGTCGGCGCTGACTGCCCAGCTGGAAGAATGGATGGAGGTGATCGGCGATGAGATCCAGGTAATGGGCGTTCAGCGAAAAGGGAGGGCGCAGGCGGCCAGCATCGGTCTCAACGTGCTCGGGACCAGCGCCATACTTGCCGTCTTCATCCACACCGGCGGGCTCACCGGAGCCGAATTGGGCATCGGCGCGGCCACCGCGGTCCTCAACCAGAAGCTGTTGGAGGCGATCTTCGGTGAGGGCAATGTCGCCGCCTTCGTCAACCGAGCCCGGGCCCGCCTCGATCTGATCCTCGATTCGGTGTTCACCTCCGAACAGCATCGGTTCATATCCGCCCTGGGCCCCATGGCGGAGACGACCGATCTTGCCTTCGATCTGCGCCGGGCGGCCCACGCCGCCTCCCGGACCAAGCCGCAATGACTCCGCTCGAGCGTCTCGAGGAGGCTGCGTCAGCCGCGGCCGACCTCGGTCTGGCCGATCAGGCAGTTTCAGCCCGGGCGTTGGTCGATCGGATCCGACAGCGGCTCGGCTTCCCAGGCGAGGTGTATGTGATGGCCCTGGTCGGTGGCACCGGGGTGGGCAAGTCCTCGGTGCTCAACACCCTCGCCGGTGAGGAGGTCAGCCCGGCCCGGGTGCTTCGACCCACCACAGAGAAACCGTTGACCTGGGTGGCCAACGAGGCTCGCGAAGAGATCCGTCCCCTGCTCGACTGGCTCGGTGTTGAGCGGGTTGTCGGTCATGACCGGGCCGACTTGTCCGGGGTGGCCATTCTCGACCTGCCCGACGTCGACAGTGTTCGTCTCGGGCATCGAGCGACGGTTGACGCCCTTCTGCCCCGTATCGACGCGTTGGCCTGGGTGGTCGACCCCGAGAAGTACGACGACGAGCGTCTGCACCAGTATCTCCGCCGTCTGGCGCCCCACGCCGTGCGGATGCGGTTCGTCTTCAACAAGGCCGACCTTCTCGATCAAAACCAACAACAGATGCTCATCGACGACTTCCGGCGCCGATTGTCGGCCGATGGTATAGATGGGGCCAGCATCGACATGGTGTCAGCTCTCGACGGCAGCGGGTTCGATGAGCTGCGGGCCGCGCTGAACCGAGCCGCCGAGGGCAAGGCGATCGTGGCGGCAAAGCTCGCCACCGACGCGGACGCCGAGGTCGATGTCATTGCTCGGGCGGCCGGACTGGAGCCGGGCGGGTCGCACAGGCCGCTGCTCCCGGCCAAGGAGAGAGAGCGGGCAATTGCCGCCGCGGTTGAGGGGGCGATGTCGCTAGTTGATCCGCGCGGGGTTTCCCGCCAGATGGAAGAGGCTGTGTTGCATCGGGCCCGCCGTCAAGGCGGGTCACTTTTGGCTCGGGTCCTCACCATCTTGTCGCTGGTCACCGGACGGAGGCGGCGCAAGGCAGATCCTGGGGCCTATCTGCTCGAGTGGCGACGACGGGGGAGTCTGGGCCACATCCTCAATCCCGTCCGCTCTGCCCTGGTCAAGGCTGCGGGGGCGGTTCCGGCCGCCACCCGGCCGGCGGTCCTTAACACCCTCGGGGCGGACAACGCCGAGACCGACGTGACCAGGGCTCTTGACCGTTCGACTCGTCAAGTCGCCGGAGAACTGACCGTCCCCCGATCCATCCTCTGGCCCCTGATCGGTTTCGTGCAATTGCTGTCGGGGGCGGTGCTCTTGTTTGCCATCGCCTGGTATCTCATCGTCATCTTCGGACCGGGGCAGCTGCCGGTCGCCACCATCGACGTTCCCTATCTGGGCCCGGTTCCGACGCCCCTCCTCCTCATTACCGGTTCGCTCGCCCTCAGTCTGCTTCTCGGGTTCGTGCTCACCGTCCATGCAAAATGGATCGGCCGGCGGGCAGGGCACCAGGTGGCGACCCGGGTGGGAGAGGCCGTTTCCGAGTCGATAACAACAGTCGGCTTCGGCGGTCTCGATATGGTCGAAGCGACCCGTCGCCAACTTGCCTCATTGGTCGGTTAGGCGACGATAGGGAACCTACGGACCCCTTCGGGTACGACCCGTAGTCTCCGCGGGCTGTCCAGCCACCAATTCACCCAAAGCTCTCAGACTCGAAGACCGCCGATGTTCGCAAGACCGAATAGGTCTCACACCGGCTCGTCGCCACCCGGTGTTGCTACGGTTCGATTGAAGCCGAGAAGGTGGGGGTCTTGTGTCGAAGCGAGCCCGAACGGGTCTGGTTCTGTTGGGGATCCTGGTGCTACTGACTGGACTCTTCCTCTGGGTAATGGAATCCGAGTACGGGGCTGATCTGAACTTCTCCATTGTCTACGAGGATCAGACGGCGACAGTGTATGAGGAATCCGCCGGTCAGGTGGCGCAGTTCGACTCGAACGAGGAGGCAGTCGCCTACACGGACGAAAGACGAGCCGAAGCAACCAACTACCTGCTGCCCGGCTTGGTGATATCTGCCGGCGCCGTACTGGTCGTGGTCGGCCTGGCCCCATTCCGAAGCGGTCGACAAGAGGCCGCGCCGCACCAATAGCGGAGAGTCGGCCTGGTCCCACGCGGATACCTCGCTGCCAGACGCGGCGCCTCTCGGACCATCCACCGAATCAACGAGGAGACCGAAACCGTCGAGGTAGTGCCTATCGACCACCGCGCACGCGTCTAGATCACACTGAACCTCCCCGATAGGGAAATGGGCCGCGTTGGGTCTGGATAGCCAGCCACTCGATCCCCAGGCACCGGGGGGTGCACCCTCATTCTCAAGAAGACTTCAACAATCCGTCGATTTCGCTGAGAATCCCTTAGAAGCAGATATATCGATGGTGTACATCGGGGATCAGTTCAGGTTGAGGTCGTACGAACGTATGTTCGATTGCATCGGATGGGCTCGTCGATCGGCTCAATACCGAGCCTCGGGGCGATGGCACCATCGCACATTAGGTGACGACTGATACCGGCAACTCGACTGTGCGGTTCGCTCCGAACTCCTGGCGGCGCCCCCGATCCCCCCGGTCTAATTCGTGGACCCCCCCCACACTCCGGGTCGACTGCGATAATCGACCTATGGGAAGGCGAGGGCTCGCCGCAGGTGGCCTGATCGCCGGAACAGTCCTTGTTGCGGCGTTCATCGCCCCGGTCATGGCCCAGGTCGAGTCGGGGGTGCTGGTCACCGCCGTCGATGGTCCGATCACACCGGTGGTCGCAGACCATCTGGCTTCGGCGGTGGAACAAGCAGCGGATGGAGAAGCCATCTTGGTGATCACCCTGGACACTCCCGGGGGTCTCGACACCTCGATGCGTGACATCGTCCAGACTTTCCTCAGTGCCCCGGTCCCAATCGTGGTGTATGTCGCGCCTGAGGGGGCCCGCGCCGCCTCGGCAGGCACCTTCATCACAATGGCCGCCCACCTGGCGGCGATGGCGCCGGCCACCTCGATCGGGGCCGCCACACCAGTCGACCTTCAGGGCGGGGAGATCACCGACAAGATCATCAACGACGCCGCCGCCTTCGCTATCTCGATTGCCGAGCACCGGGGACGCAGCGTCGAATTCGCCGAGTCGGCGGTCCGTGACGGCACCTCGATTACCGCCCGCGAGGCGGTCGAGAGCGGCGTGGTGGACTTGGTGGCCGACGACCTCGACGATCTGCTGATCGCCATCGACGGGATGACGGTGGTGGTACTCGGAGAGGAGGTGACCCTGGCCACGGCCGGCGCCGTCCCGGAGCGCTATGAGATGTCCATGTTCCGGCGGGTCCTGGCCCGGATCGCCGACCCCAACCTGGCCGTCCTCTTCCTGTCGATAGGGACCCTGGCCGTGATCTATGAGGCGGCAAACCCGGGTTTGGGGTTCGCCGGGATCGCCGGGGTGATTCTCCTCGTGCTGGGATTCTTCGCTCTCAGCGTGCTCCCGGTGACAACGGCCGGTGTCGCCCTCCTCATTCTCTCCGTCGCCCTGTTCGTCGGGGAGATCTTCGTTCCGGGGGTGGGAGTGTTGGCCGCGGGCGGGACCATCGCCTTGCTCCTGGCCGGGGTTTTCCTCTTCGAAGGCGAGCTCCAAGTCAGCCCACCGGTGCTATGGCCGACCGCTCTGGTCATGGGTGCCGCCGCCACCATCGCCGGGCGCGCCGCGCTTAAGGCCCGGCTTCGGCCATCGACAACCGGCATCGACACCCTCATCGGGAAAGCCGGTACGGTTGTGAACGCGGAAGGCGGGAGTGGATCCGTCTTCTTGGACGGCTCCTGGTGGTCTGTCCGGTCCTCGACAGGCGAGTTGGAGCCCGGGGAGCAAGCCCGTGTCGTCGGAATCGAGGGCCTCGAACTGATTGTCGAGCCGATCGGAGCTGACCATGACCATTGAGACTGCAATCGGCCTTGCCATCGCAGCCGTTCTCCTCATCCTCATTCTCCGGGCATCGATCAAGATCCTCCCCGAATACGAGCGGGGCGTCCTGTTCCGTCTCGGCCGGGTCACCGGCGAGGCGAGAGGTCCGGGTCTGATCTTGATCATTCCCATCGTCGACCGGCTGGTCCGGGTGAGCCTGCGCACGGTGACCCAGGACATCCCACCCCAGGACATCATCACCAGGGACAACGTGACGGTCAGGGTGAACGCAGTCACCTACTACCGGGTGGTCGACCCGAACAGGGCCATCCTCGAGATCGAGGACTACAAGTACGGGACCTCACAGGTGGCCCAGACCACCCTGCGCTCCATCATCGGCCAGGCAGCCCTCGACGAGCTGCTGATCAACCGAGACGAGATCAACCGCCAACTGCAACAGATCATCGACAGTCTGACCGACGCCTGGGGGGTGAAGGTGAGTCTGGTGGAAGTCAAGGACGTCGAGCTGCCCGATTCGATGAGACGGGCCATGGCCCGTCAAGCCGAATCGGAGCGGGACCGACGGGCCAAAGTGATACACGCCCAGGGCGAGAAGGAAGCGGCCGCGACCCTCGCCGACGCCGCCCGGATGCTCGAGAACCACCCAGCGGCGATGCAGCTTCGTCTCCTGCAGACCATGACCGAGGTCGCGGCGGAACAGAACTCCACCCTGATCTTCCCCGTGCCCATGGAGATCCTGCGGGTGTTCGATGCCATGCGCGCCTCGGACGAGAGCTGAGCGCGACGTCGCTTGGGACACCTCAGGCGTCGAACTCTTCGCTGGGGAGGTCCTCGGGGCGTGTTGAGCGAGCCAGGTCGTGGGCCATCCCAGCGCTGCCCGTGGTCGACGAGGACCATCATAAGCGGAGCGTCGAATACCGGCTCAAGCGATGTCCGGGGACGAACCTGCACCGGCGAGCAGTGTCATGAGCACGTGGCAGTGCGTGGGCGCGTCTGGTGTACGGGTTTGACGGGCGGCTCTGCATCAGGACCTGTGCGCCAGCTGAAGCCCTGTCTTCAATCATCTTGTCATGAGCGAGACTACGGTTGAGCCCGGGGAGAAATTCGGGAGAAGCAGTGGTCGAAGCATACGTTCTCATCCAAACCGAGATCGCCAAGCAGACACGAGTGGCAGCGGAGCTAGGTCGCATCCTTGGCACTGGCCCCGCCGACGTCCTTACCGGCCCGTACGACGTGATTGTGCGCGTGGGGGCCGCAGACGTCGATGCTCTCGGAACACTTGTTGTGGCCAAAATCCAGGCCGTCGAGGGAGTCATCCGCACCCTGACCTGCCCCGTGGTCCATTTCTAGGGAGGGTGTAGATCCGCCCCCGTTGGCCGCTCCCTTCGCCATCGACCGGATACGCCATGAAGAAGCGACCGCAAAGAGACACCCTGAACTCGGTATGTACGAGACCCGAGTCAAGATCGCTAGAAAACGAGACGGGTAACCACACTTGGACCTGGGCTTACTGAGAAACAGGACAAGCGGCGACGTCCGGGCCGTTTAGAACCGGGACGCGACCATGCATCTGGAAACGGGGCCGTATGCCAGGAATCGGGCTGTGTCGGTGATGGAGTTCGTGGAACCTCTGAGCTCTGAACTATCGAGCCCGCTGCTTCGTAATGGAATTGACGAGAGTCATCGAGTGAGGACGAAAGGAGCGCCGATGACAGAGAAGTCCCTTTACGAGAGGCTCGGCGGCGTTTTCGCCATCGCCGCGGTGATCGACCATTTCAGTGATGCGGTGGTCGAGAATCCGATAGTTGGCCAGGCCTCGGAGAATCCCGCCCTACGGGAGTGGCACAACAACCAGCTGGGCAGACTGCCGGGCCTGAAGTTCATGCGAACTCTATGGGTCTGCAATGTTGCGGGTGGACCGTTCGAATACGTTGGCACCAAGCCAGGGATGACCCCCCTCGGGTTGGAAGAGGCCCACGACCAATTCCATATCTCTCCCGAAGAATTCGATGAGGTAGCGGCCGAGCTGGGTCGCACCCTCGACTTCGTCGGCGTGCCCGAGCAGGAGACAGGCGAGGTTCTGGCTGCCTTTGCCGCGCACAAGAGCGAGGTGACCGCGGGATCGAACCAATGAGGAGCCGAGTACTGAGCAAAGGGTTTCAGAACAGGACTTCTGCGAGACGGCGGTAGGAGGGCATCGGGTCCTCCCCGAGCACCTGGACTCCGACGTGGTCCGCCCCTGCCTTGAGATGGGCCTGGAGCCCGACCGCCACCTGCTCCGGTGTCCCCGAGAGCACCAAGGCCCCGATTAGCGCGTCACTGCCACCCTCCCCCAGGTCGTCCTCAGTCCAACCGCTCCGGATCAGGTTGTTGCGGTAGTTGACCCGGTCCAGGTAATGGGAGACCATCTTCCGTCCGGTCGCTCGGGCCCGCTCCGGGTCGGAATCGAGTGTGACCTTGTGCTCGGGGGCCAGCAGAGGCCCGGGGCCGAGCACCCCACGGGCATAGCGGGTGTGAGCCGGCGTCGTCAGATAGGGGTGGGCCCCTGCGGTGCGCTCGGCGGCAATCCGTAATGCCTGAGGACCGAGGGCGGCGAGGATCAACCGGTCACGGGGAATCTCGGCACGGTCGAGACAGGCCAGGTAGTCGTCGATCTTGGCCATCGGGTCTCGGAACTCGGCGGTGGCCTCCGGGTGCCCGATGCCCACCCCCAACAGAAATCGATCGGTATAGCGATCAACGATCCGGTGATAGGAGGCGGCGACCAATTCAGCCGGCTCTCGCCACATGTTGACGATCCCGGTGACCACCGGGATCCGTTCCGTCGCTTCGAGCAGGATCTCCACTTCGACCAAGTCGCCACTCGGGGACCCGCCTACCCAGATCGCGCCGTAGCCGAGGGTCTCCGCCTCCCGGGCCATGCCCGGCGTCGTGTTGCGCAGCATTCGCCAGAGGCCGAAGGTTCCGAGGGGAACATGCATCGCCCGCATCCTGGCACAGCCCGATCGCTGACCCCGACGATCCGGCCCACCCCCCAAGGTCAGCCGGCCCCACGAGGATGCCGGGCAGCCAGACCATCGTCGACATTCACGCTGCGGTGAGCATGTGTAAATGACCTGTGAACACAGGCTCCCCGCCTCCCGTTTAGAAACGGGACGGGTCTGAAGCGCGGTCGACCCTCAGTCCTGGCGATTCGAGCTACCACTGGACCTGATTTCAAACGAGGAATAGTCAAGACCTGTGGATCGGCGTGTCAGGCGACTTGCTGATCACCACCCTCTGATTCGTCGGGTCGTTCGATGAGCTTGCCGTTCTTGAATACCGCGCCTGGCTCCGACGAGGAGGCTGCGCAACTCGGTGTTCTTCGAGCGTGGTCTGCACGCGACGTCCATCTGCGGCGCGGTCGGCACCGCGGTGGCCGTGGCAACCCCTGTCGACGAGGAGCTGGCGAGGAAGTTCCACGACAACGCCGTGAGGTTCCTCCCGGAGGAGCGAGCGGCCGAGTTCGCGACCGGCCGCTCGCCCTTTCTGACGCTCAGAGCGGCGAGGATCTCACCGCGCTGCTGACCTCGGCGGGGGACCGCCGAATTCGGGACAGTTACCGCTCCCGGACTGCGTAGGTCAGGTGGGTCACCCGCTGCGTCGGCTCCGCGCGGACCGGCTCCAGGGCCACGCGGCCCGCGTCCACGCCCTCGAACAGGCGGATTCCGGAGCCGAACAGCACGGGTGAGAG
>JBFYOJ010000327.1:0-9342 GCA_041303885.1 Acidimicrobiia bacterium
TCCTTCTCGGAGGTGCTCGAGTCGGGTGCGGCGGATACGCCCGCCGAGCCGATGGGCCCGGAGGACATGGCGTTGCTCCACTTCACCAGCGGCACGACCGGGACTCCGAAAGGCGCGGTCCATGTCCACGGAGCCGTTCTGCATCACTACGTATCGGCCCGGTATGCGCTCGATCTCCACCCCGAGGACGTGTACTGGTGCACCGCTGATCCGGGATGGGTGACCGGGACCTCCTACGGGATCATCGCCCCGATGAGCCACGGCGTCACCTCGATCGTCGATGAGGGCGATTTCGACGCCGATCGCTGGTACGGGATCATCCGTGATGAGGCGGTATCCGTGTGGTACACGGCTCCGACCGCGATCCGGATGCTCATGAAGGTCGGGGCGGAAGCGGCGTCCGAGTACGACCTGTCGTCGCTTCGCTTCGTGGCCAGCGTCGGTGAGCCTTTGAACCCCGAAGCGGTCGTCTGGGGCACGAAGGCACTTCACCTTCCGATCCACGACAACTGGTGGCAGACGGAAACGGGCGGGATCATGATCTCGAACTTCGCCGCGGAGGAGATTCGCCCGGGTTCGATGGGACGGCCGCTTCCCGGCGTGGATGCGACAATTCTCCGCCGGGGTGACGAGGGTCAGATTCGGGTCAACCCGGACGGGACGGCCGAAGAGGAGATCAACCCGCTGACCGAGGGCGAGCTCGCCTTGCGGCCGGGATGGCCGTCGATGTTCCGCGGGTACCTGGGCATGGACGAGCGGTACCAGAAGAGCTTCGTAGGTGGCTGGTACCGCACAGGGGACCTGGCCGAGCGTGACGAGGACGGCTACTTCTGGTTCGTTGGCCGCGGCGACGATGTGATCAAGTCGGCGGGCCACCTGATCGGCCCGTTCGAGGTCGAGTCCGCTCTCATGGAGCATCCCGCCGTGGCCGAAGCGGGAGTCATCGGCAAACCCGACGAGGTCGCCGGCGAGATAGTCAAGGCTTTCGTCTCACTGAACCCGGGTTTCGAGTGGTCCGACGAGTTGAACAAGGAGCTCCTGGGATGGGGGAGGGTGAGGCTCGGTGCCGCGGTTGCTCCCCGGGAGATCGAGCTCGAGCAGGATCTTCCCCATACCCGGTCCGGCAAGATCATGCGCCGGCTCCTGAAGGCATGGGAATTGGGGTTGCCGACCGGTGACCTCTCGACACTGGAAGGCGAGGTGAGATCGTGAGCGACGAGCTACACCAGCTCGACCTCCTCAAGGGGATGCTCCGCATCCGCCGGTTCGAGGAGAGATGCGCCCAGCTGTATCAGGCGGAGAAGATCCGGGGCTTCCTGCATCTCTACATCGGGGAGGAGGCGGTTGCTGTCGGAGTCATGCAGACGCTCGAGCCGGACGACGCCGTCATCGCGACCTATCGCGAGCATGGCCATGCGCTTGCTCGCGGGCTGGACCCCGGAAAGGTTATGGCCGAGATGTACGGGAAGGTCGAGGGCTGCAGTCGGGGACGGGGCGGGTCGATGCACCTTTTCGACGCAGGCAACCGGTTCTACGGTGGCAATGCCATCGTGGGCGGTGGGCTGCCGCTGGCTGTCGGATTCGCCCTGGCCGATCGGCTCGAGGGACGAAATCGGGTCACGGTGGTCTTCTTCGGTGAGGGAGCCGTGGCCGAAGGCGAGTTCCACGAGTCGATGAATCTCGCCGCCCTTTGGCATCTTCCGGTGCTGTTCTGTTGTGAGAACAATCTCTACGCGATGGGCACCGCCCTGGGGCGATCCGAGTCGCAACTGAGGCTCACGCTGAAGGCCGCCAGCTATCAGATGCCTGCTTGGGAGGTCGATGGCATGGATGTCGTGGCAGTCGAGGATGCAACGAGACTGGCGGTGGAGTCGGTGAGATCGAGTGGTGGCCCTCATTTCCTCGAGTTCCGGACCTACCGATTCCGCGCACACTCGATGTTCGATCCTGAGCTGTACCGCTCCAAGGACGAGGTCGAGGAGTGGAAGGGGCGTGACCCCATCGAACTGCTCAAGGAGCGTCTCGAAACCGACGGGATCCTCACCGAGGAGGTGTGGGAGGCCTTCGAGGCCGAAGTTGGTGAGGAGATCGACTCCGCCGTGGCCTTCGCCGAGGCAGGGACGTGGGAGCCGGTGAGTGAATTGACCAGGTTCGTGTACTCGGAGGTTGGCGGCAGATGACCAACGTATTGACGCAAACCAGGACCATCACGTATCGGGAGGCGATGCGTGAGGCGATTCGGGAGGCAATGCAGCAGGACGACCGCGTCTTCCTGATGGGTGAGGACGTCGGGCGATACGGGGGCTGTTACGCCGTCTCCAAGGGCCTGCTCGAAGAATTCGGCCCGGAGCGGGTGCGTGACACCCCACTTTCGGAGGCTGCGTTCGTGGGAGCAGGCATCGGGGCGGCCCTGGCCGGGATGCGACCGATCGTCGAGGTCATGACGGTCAACTTCTCTCTTCTCGCCCTCGACCAGATCGTCAACAATGCCGCTCTCTACCTCCACATGTCCGGCGGCCAGTTCAACGTGCCGCTGGTCATCCGGATGGCCACCGGGGCCGGGCGACAGGTTGCAGCCCAGCACTCCCATTCGCTGGAGGGTTGGTATGCCCACATCCCGGGGATAAAGGTGGTCACACCTGCCACGGTCGAAGATGCCCGATGGATGCTCCCCACCGCCCTGGCGGACCCCGACCCGGTCATCGTTTTCGAGCATGCCAACCTCTACAACACTGAGGGCGAGGTACCCGAGTTCGGAGAGCCGGTCGACATCGAGACTGCGCGGGTTCGTCGGCACGGCTCCGACGTCAGTCTGATCACCTACGGCGGGAGCCTCCCCAAGGCGCTCGCCGCAGCCGACGAACTGTCGGCCGACGGCATCGCTGCTGAGGTGCTCGACCTGAGGACGCTCCGGCCCCTGGACACAGGTGCGATCGTCTCGACCATCGCCAACACCCATAGGGCGGTGATCGTCGACGAAGGGTGGAAAACGGCGGGCATCTCGGCCGAGATCGCCGCATGCCTCGCCGAGGAGGCGGTGTGGGAACTGGACGCCCCGGTTCGCCGGGTTTGCAGTGTCGAGGTGCCGATCCCCTATGCGAAGCACATGGAGGAGGCAGCACTGCCTCAGGTCCCGGAGATCGTGTCCGCTGCGAGGGAAGTCCTGGGGCGATGATCGACTTTCTCCTCCCATCCCTCGGTGCAGACATGGACAGGGCAAAGCTGGTCCTCTGGTTGGTCGCGCCCGGCGACGAGGTCCACAAGGGCCAAATCATCGCCGAGGTGGAGACGGACAAGGCCACCCTCGAGGTGGAGTGCTGGAACGAGGGGGTGATCGACGAGCTGGTGCTCGCGCCGGGGCCGGAACGTCTCCCGGTCGGCACGTTGCTCGCTCGCATCCGCCCATTGAACGGGGCTGTAGTGACACCGGCCAAGCCCGAGCCGGAGCCAGCCAGGCCGGAGGTGCGCCCGGCTGTTCCCCCTGCACCGGAGCACCGAGAACCGGCGCCACCCATCCGGCATCTCGCCCATCAACTGGGTGTCGACCTGGCCCGGGTGACAGCGACGGGTGAAGACGGTCTCATCACCCGGGAGGACGTGCAACGAGCGGCGGCCGACATGGCACCGGCCGGGGCGGCTTCGGCCGCGCGACCGCGAGCAGGGGCACCAGCGGGACGGGAAAAGCGGGTGTCCCCGAGGGCCCGCGCCCTGGCTGACGGTCTGGGAGTCGACCTCGGTTCTGTTGTCGGAACCGGTCCCGATGGGCTGGTGGTGGCTCGAGATGTGGAGGTAGCTGCCGAGGCCGGGCCGCCGGTCTCCGAGGCGCCTTCTGCGATACCCGCCCCAGGCGTTGAGGAGCCCGAGGACAAACACGAGGCAATGCGCCGGGCGATCGCCCGGTCGATGTCACGATCCAAACGGGAGATCCCGCACTATTACCTGGCGACGCATGTCGACCTGTTTCGGGCGATGACCTGGCTGGACGAGCGCAACGAGGACCGTCCTATCACCGGCCGGGTTCTTCCGGCGGTGTTGTTGCTCAAGGCGACGGCCCTCGCCCTGCGTGAGACCCCCGACCTGAACGGCCACTACCTCGACGACCGATTCCAGCCCAGTGGCGCGATCCATCTCGGCGTGGCAGTCTCGCTTCGAGAGGGTGGCTTGGTCGCACCGGCCATACACGATGCCGACCAGCTCGACCTCGACGAGATGATGGCCCAACTCAGGGATCTGGTGAACCGGGCACGTTCGTGGAGGCTGAGGAGCTCAGAGATGTCGGACCCCACCATCACGGTGACCAATCTCGGCGACCGCGGGGTCGAAACCGCCTTCCCGGTGATCATCCCTCCGCAGGTGGCGATAGTGGGCTTTGGCAAGGTCGTGGACATGGCTGTGGTCGTCGACGGTCAAGCCGTGGTCCATCCGGTCGTACACGCCACGCTCGCAGGGGATCATCGGGTCACCGACGGGCATCGCGGTGGCCTTTTCCTCGATGCTCTCGATCGTCTACTACAGGAGCCAGATTCCTTATGAACAACGCGCAGGCGCGAGAAGTCATCTTCCAGGTGTTGGGTGAGATCGCACCGGAGGTGGACCCTTCCACTGTCGACGACACTATCGACCTCACCGAGCAGCTCGATCTCGACTCGATGGACTACCTCAACTGGATGCTCGGCATCAACGCGGCGACGGGGATCGACATCCCCCAGCGGGACGTCTCCCAATTCCTGACCATCGACGGAGCGGTCGGCTATCTGGTCTCCCACAGCGAGGGTCAGGGCTAGTCGTCCTCCGGGCGCCGGCGGCTTTTCTTCAGTTCGCTTCGTGCCCTCTTCTCGCTGAGTCGCTCCTCTCTTGCACTCTTCGACGGTCTTGTCTTCTTCCGTGGCTTGGGATCGACCAGCGCGCTCTCCAGCCGCTCCACCAATCGCTCGCGGGCGATTTCCCGATTGCGCCACTGCGAACGAGTCTCCGAGACCGTCACCTCGACCGGTGATCCGAGGCGACTCAGCAGCTTGGTTCGGATGTCGTCAGGGAGCGACGATTCCTCGACGCGGAACAGGAGGGTGACCGCGGTCTCGGTCTTGTTGGCGTGCTGGCCACCGGGCCCGCCGTAGGTGTCGAAACGCTCCTCGAGCTCCGACTCGGGGATCACCCAAGGCCCGACGGAGATCCCGTCGCCGGTCACGTCTCTTCGTAGTACTCCGTGCCGAGATGAGTGATCAGGTCCTCGCCCATCAAGTAGCGGAGGTTGTTCTTCAACTTGGTGAGCTGGATGAAGAGGTCGTTCTCGGGATAGAGGCCCTGTCCCACCTGGGGGCTCTTGAAGTAGAAGGAGAGCCATTCCTGGACGCCCTTCCGCCCGCTGCGTGCCGCCAGGTCCATGAAGAGGGCGAGATCCAGGACGATCGGGGCAGCGAGGATCGAGTCCTTGCAGAGAAAGTCGATCTTGATCTGCATCGGATATCCGAGCCACCCGAAGATGTCGATGTTGTCCCACCCTTCCTTGTCGTCGCCACGGGGCGGGTAGTAGTTGATCCGCACCTTGTGATAGAGCTCGCCATAGAGCTCTGGGTAGACCTCCGGCTGGAGGATCTGCTCCAGGACCCCGAGCTTGGACACCTCCTTCGATCTGAAGCTGTCCGGGTCGTCGAGCACCTCGCCGTCGCGGTTCCCCAGGATGTTCGTCGAGAACCAGCCCCTGATCCCGAGCATCCTCGCCTTGAGACCCGGAGCCACCATCGTCTTCATGAGCGTCTGGCCGGTCTTGAAGTCCTTGCCGGCGATGGGCACGCCTTCCAGGCCGGCGAGCTCGAGCATGGCGGGGATGTCCACTGTCAGGTTGGGTGCCCCGTTGGCGAATGGCACTTTCATCTTCAGTGCCGCATAGGCATAGATCTGGGAGGGAGTGATCGCCGGATCGCTGTCCTCGAGGCCTCGCTCGAAGCTGGCGAGGTCGGCGTGGACCTCGGTGGGCTCCTCATAGGCCTCGGTGGAGCCGCACCAGACCATGACCAGGCGGTCCACCTGCTTCTCGGCCCGGAAGTGGTCGATGTCCTCCATGAGCTGCTCGGCGAGTTCCAGGTAGCTCGCCCCTTCCTTGACCTGCTCCACACCATTGAGGTTCTTCACCCAACGATGGGAGAAGACGGCCGGGTACGGCTTGACCGCCCTCAACTCGTCACCGATTCCCTCGATGTGGCGCGGATCGAGGACCCCGGCCTTCATGGCCGAGGTGTATGCATCGTCCGAGTAGGGGTCCCAGCCACCGAACTCGAGGTCCTCGAGACCGGCAAGGGGGACGAATTCCTTGATCAGGGGGTTTCGCTCCTCGGTCCGTTTGCCCAGCCGGATGTGCGACAGTTGGGTGAGGGATCCAAAGGGCATCGCGTATCCCTTGCGGGCGGCGAGCACGCCAGAGATGAATGTGGTGGCGACGGCACCCATGCCTGGCGTGAGGATTCCGAGCTTCCCGCTCGGCGGTGCCGGCGGCTGATTCACAGTCATGAGACCTCCTGGCGAGGAACGATAGGCGACTTCGAGCCGGCGGAACCCGGCCTCCCCGCGCCGGCCGTCGAACGGGTACTGGCACCTTCACTACGGAAGGCTCGGCCCGGACAGATGCCGGTCTGCCGGGACGCGAAGGCCGACCGCCAACAACACGGTCGGTCGGGACCCCGCCGTGAACGTAGGCTTGGCGGATGGACCGCGCCCCCGACTCCCTGGGACCGACCGTGGATGTGGCACTGCTCGCCGATGCGGTTCAGGCCGTCCGTGGAAAGCTGTTCATCCTCGGCGGTGGATGGGACACCCTTTGGGTGAGGTCCTTTCCGGCGCGGCATCCGAGTCTTGCGATCGGCCTCCGTCTCCGCGTTCCCTCCTCCTGGGGAGAGGAGATGCTGAGACTCAGTGTCGAGTTGCAGGACGCCGATGGGGCACCGATGCTGCCCCATCCGCTCTCCCACCAGATCAAGCTCCCGGCTCATCCCCAACCTCCGTCAGCCACCGACTTCGGGCTCATCCGTTCATTCACCTTCAACAACCTCATGTTTGGCCGTGAAGGCTCCTACTCATTCGTGATCTCGGTCGACGAAGAGCCGGTATCGCGTCTGCGTTTCTCGGTGCGTGCCCGACTCGAAGGGGCCACGCCCGAGACCTGATCCACTGCTCAGCCCTGTCCGCTCTTCCAGTCTTCGACCTGACGATGTCGATGGCCCAATCTCCTATGAGTGCCACGTTGGCGCCCCTATGCGTAGAAGGGCCCGACCGCACCATGGGGAGGCCGCGAGTGTGATCGACGGGGAACCAATCTGCGCCGAGCACCCTCTGCGCGCAACGGTGACTGTCGGCGTCGATTTGCATAGCGCCGGCCCCCTCGTAGGGTTGCCGTCGCAAGGGACTCCAGGAAGGTCCCTTTTTTGTTTACCCGACCAATGGAGGCCGTTCAATGCCGCCCCAAAGGAAGGCTTCGCGCTTTCTTGCCATGGCCCTATCGACTGCGATCGGCGCCTCGACCATGATCCCGGCCCTTTCGGCCGCCGCCGCGCCAGAGCCCCCGTTCGAGCTCCGCTTCCCTCAGGAGACCCAAGTGACTGTGTTCTCCTCGAGTTTCGGGGCAGGGCGCTCCGGAGGCCGGAGCCACACCGGCAACGATCTCATGGCTCCGAAAATGACCCAGGTG
The DNA here is from genome assembly GCA_041303885.1 of Acidimicrobiia bacterium. Classification (GTDB taxonomy): domain Bacteria; phylum Actinomycetota; class Acidimicrobiia; order Spongiisociales; family ZC4RG35; genus JARDZU01. Next base: position 7,682 of record JBFYOJ010000327.1, read on the forward strand.
TACGCCGCCGCCGACGGCGTGATCACGGTCGTCGGAACCTCTCGTCTCGCCGGCAGGTACATCGAGATCGACCACGGAGGGGGCTGGACCACCCGGTACATCCATCTGAACAACGACGATCCCGGCTCGGACAACGGCGACGCCGATTGGGCGCTGACTGTGGTGCCCGGCCTGTTCGAGGGGACGGGTGTCACCGCCGGCCAGCACATCGCCTGGGTGGGCGACTCGGGTAATGCGGAGTGGACCGGCTCGCACACCCACTTCGAGATCGTCCACGAGGGCAGGGAGATCGACCCCTACCCCTATCTCAGAGATGCGTTCGCCCGTGACGATGGGCGGCAGGCAGACGAGGTCTGGAGGGCCGAGCAGCCGAACGGCCATAGCGTGGTGTCCTGACTCTCAGGGAAGGGAGATGGCGTTGTCCAGCGCCACCACCTCGGCCACCAGAGCCGGATGAGTGGCTGACACCCTCGCCGTCTCCATCGTGCCCGTCTGGGCAACCTCACCGTCCCCGACCCAGATGACCCTTGTCACTTCCGAAGCCAATACCGCTCGGGCCCAGCCCCGGAGCACATCCCTCCCCGACGCGGCGAAGGAGCGCTCTCGCTCGTCGGTCGACGCCTCCATGACGAGGACAGCGGTGTGGCAGTGCATCGACGCCCCCTCGACGTGGCTCTCGTCGGACACGTCGCCGAGCGCGACCTTGACGCCGGAGCGCCTGAGGGCGCCTGCCGCACCGATGTCGGAGACGAATGCCCTGACCTCTCGGCCTGGTGCGAGCAGGCCGGCCACGATGGCGCGCCCGGGCTCGGTGTCCGCTCCAACCACGATCACTGGCACCAGCGCCAACCTAATTCGAAGCCCTCGTCCGCGCCCTGCCACGTGCCGGCGGGGCGGGTTTCGCCACCGTGCCGAGTCCGGTACAATCCCACTATCGGGATAGTGGAAATTCGAGAGATCCCGTTGACCTGAGAGGCCAACAACGTGAGACCTGAGGTGATCAGCCAGTGGCCACTGTCGATATTGATCTAGGCGCCTACCAGCTCGGATGGCACGACGACGTCGAGTACGCATTCGCCCCCCGCAAGGGGCTCGATGAAGCCGTTATCCGTGACATGTCGGCGATGAAGAAGGAGCCCGAGTGGATGCTCGAGTTCAGGCTGAGGGCCTATCAGCGCTTCCTTCGCAAGCCCATGCCGCAATGGGGCGGCGGTGGTGCCCTCAACACAATCGACTTCGATGACATCTACTACTACGTCAAGCCGGCCGGCGAGCAGCAGAAGGACTGGGACATGGTCCCGGAGTCGATCAAGGCCACCTACGAGCGATTGGGGATCCCCGAAGCAGAGCGGAAGTACCTGGCTGGGGTGACCGCTCAGTACGAATCCGAAGTCGTGTACCACCGGAATCGTGAGGATCTCGAGAAACTCGGTGTTCTGTTCTGTGACATGGATACCGCGCTCAGGGAGTACCCGGAAATCGTCAAGGAGTACTTCGGCACCATCATCCCGCCCAACGACAACAAGTTCGCAGCCCTGAACTCGGCGGTGTGGTCCGGCGGCTCGTTCATCTACGTGCCTCCCGGGGTCCACCTCGATCAGCCTCTCCAGGCCTACTTCCGGATCAACTCGGAGAACATGGGCCAGTTCGAGCGGACGCTG
>JBFYOJ010000328.1:0-3259 GCA_041303885.1 Acidimicrobiia bacterium
CAAACCGAGGGATCCTCGGAGGAGGTGGCGGCGGCGCGTCGGGCAGGCGAGGAGTATCTCCTCGAACGCGGCTTGCTCCGGGGTCGTTCCACCGGCCTCATCATCGACCCTCGATTCACGATGTTCTCCTTCCCAACGCGCTGGTACTACGACGTGCTTCGCGCGCTCGACTACTTCCGCTCGACGGGCGCGGGCCCGGATAGCAGGTGCGCCGAGGCCATCGAACTTGTCATGAGCAAGGGCGACGAGGAGGGCCGCTGGCCCCTCGAGAACACACACGACGGGGCGACGCACTTCGAGATGGAGGGACCCGATGGCTTCCCCAGCCGCTGGAACACCCTGCGGGCGCGGCGGGTTCTCCGCTGGGCGAGTCCGAATGCAGAACCGGCGTAATAGGGCGCGTCCGTCTGAGGACGGACGTGTAAACCCGGGCGGCCGCCAAGCCATGGATCGCCCGCACCGATAGAGCCGATTGGCCGTCAACCGGAATCGAAAGCCCCTTGCCCGTTCTACTCGTCGTGGTGACGCTTGATCGGGAGACAACGCATGACGACCATCGAGCGGCTGACTGCAGAGGCACCTGTCGCACGATCAGATCGGGAGGTACTCAGATGAAAGTTCTCGTTGCGTATGCCAGCCGTCACGGCGCCACCGCCGGGATTGCCGAGCGGGTCGCCTCCGCACTCAGGGAGAACGGTCTCGAGGCCGAGGCGCGGCCGGTGAAAGAGGCCGACGATCCTGCCCGCTACGACGCGGTCGTGGTGGGCGGGGCCGCCTACATGTTTCACTGGCTGAAGGAGGCAACCTCATTCGTCACGCGTCACCGTGCCGTTCTGGCCGAGCGCCCGGTCTGGCTCTTCAGCAGCGGCCCGCTTGGCACCGACCTCGTCGACGCGGAGGGCAAGGACGTCTTCGAAGCGAGCCGGCCGAAGGAGTTCGACGAGCTGGAGACGATGATCCAACCGCGTGGGGTGAAGGTCTTCTTCGGGGCCTGGGACCCGGACGCCCCGCCGATCGGGATGGCCGAGAGGATGCTGCGTCTGGCACCGGCGGCGAAAGACGCTCTGCCTGCCGGTGACTTTCGTGACTGGCCGGCTATAGATGCTTGGGCTGCCGAGATCGCAGAGGTGCTCCAGAGGACCCCGGCACGAATCGTGTGATCTGGGACATCCGAGAACCATGACGTGTCTCGGTTCGTAATGTAGGCAATGAGACGACAATTCCGGGTCCCCACGGTCAGGGCGAGATTCCTTGGCGGGCTGTCGATACTTGCGGTGCTTCTCACGGCAACGGTTGCTCTGGCGGCGCTTCCACCCGGCGGGACCTTCACAGACGACAACGGGACCGTCTTCGAAGGTGCGATCGAGGCCATCGCGGCGGAAGGGATCACGCAGGGTTGCAACCCACCGACAAACAACCGGTTCTGCCCCAATGACTTCGTCACACGGGGCGAGATGGCCGTGTTCCTGGCCCGTGCCTTCGACTATGCCGACAACGGCGGGGGCAACCTCTTCGTGGACGACGACGGCCTCTTCTACGAGAACGCCGCAGACAGGATCAAGACCGCAGGCGTGACCGTGGGCTGCAATCCCCCGACGAACGACCGTTACTGCGGCGAAAGCCTCGTGACTCGTGGGCAGATGGCCGCTTTCCTGGTCCGCTCGATCGGGCTCACCGATGACGGTGGTGGGGACCTGTTCATCGATGACAACGGTTCGGTGTTCGAGCTTGCGATCGACCGGCTCGGCACCGCCGGGATAACCCAGGGGTGCAACCCGCCCACCAACAACAGCTTCTGCCCCACCGACTTCGTCACCCGAGGTCAGATGGCCGCCTTCCTGTCACGGGCCCTTCACCTCACCCCGATCACCCCGCCACCGCCGACTTCGTCGACATCCAGCACGAGCTCATCGTCGAGCTCGTCCAGTTCGTCGTCGAGCTCGAGCTCGTCTTCCACTTCCACGACAGTGGATTCCTCGACTTCGACCAGCGAGGATTCCTCGACTTCTACCACCGACGGGTAGGAGACTCCACTCAGGGCGAGACCAGCATCGACAACCTGGTCCTTCTCTGCCACCACCACCACGTCCTCGCCCACGAAGGAGGATGGACACTGAAGGGAACGCCTCGAAACCTGCGATTCTTTCGACCAAACGGATCCGAATTGGGATCCGACCTCCCACCCAGCCGCAGGGTCGCGTCCCCCACCTTCCAGACACGACCACCGGATCCGAGCGACTTCGACATGAGGTCGATGATTCGCCAGATCCACGCAATCCCTCTCCCCAAGGTCCCTGAGCTATTCACACCCACCGTGCGGGTTTACCATTGAAATACCCAATGACCGATACGGCACGCTCGCGAAACGCTCGTCCCGGCTCGATGCCGGTCGGCAAATACCAGCCCTACCCCAACATCGAGCTGACCGATCGCACCTGGCCCGATCGCCGGATCACCAAGGCGCCACTCTGGTGCAGCGTCGACCTGCGGGACGGGAACCAGGCCCTGATCGAGCCGATGAGCCCCGAGCGGAAGCTGGTCATGTTCCAGAGCCTCGTCGACATGGGATTCAGCGAGATCGAAGTCGGCTTTCCTTCGGCCTCGCAGACCGACTTCGACTTCGTACGCCAGATCATCGACGAGAACCTGATCCCCGACCACGTCACCATCCAGGTGCTGACCCAGGCCCGGCCGGAGCTGATCGAGCGCACCTACGAGTGTCTTGGCGGGGCGGATAGGGCAATCGTCCACCTCTACAACTCGACCTCCGCCCTGCAGCGGAGGGTGGTGTTCGGCCTCGACGAGGCAGGCATCATCGACATCGCTGTCAAGGGGGCGGAGCTGTGCCGGGCCCAGGAACGGCACGTGCCGGGGACGATGATCCGCTACGAGTACTCGCCCGAGAGCTTCACCGGGACCGAGCTTCCCTTCTCCAAACAGGTCTGCGAGGCGGTTATGGACGTGATCGAGCCCACACCCTCCAACCCGATCATCATCAACCTCCCCGCCACGGTGGAGATGAGCACTCCCAACCTGTACGGGGACATGATCGAGTGGTTCGATCGGAACATCCGTGACCGCGACGCCGTGGTCCTGTCATTGCACCCCCACAACGACCGGGGCACCGCCGTCGCGGCCGCCGAGTTCGGGGTCATGGCCGGGGCAGACCGGATCGAAGGGACCTTGTTCGGCAACGGCGAGCGCACCGGCAACCTGGACATCGTGACCGTGGCGATGAACCTCTACATGCACGGCATCG
>JBFYOJ010000329.1:0-6119 GCA_041303885.1 Acidimicrobiia bacterium
AATCCACACGCCAAGGTCCGTTTCGCCACCTTCAACGCATCGCTCAATCGCAACCTCGCTGGTCAGCTGATCTCGGATCTGTCGACCCCGAACAACGCTCAGGCAAAGACGGTGGCCGAGATCATCCAGCGCACCCGGCCCGACGTCCTCCTCATCAACGAGTTCGACTATGACGCCGATGAAGTGTCGCTGGACCTGTTCCAGGAGAACTACCTGTCGATATCACAAAACGGTGCCGCTCCGATCGATTACCCCTATCGCTTCACCGCCCCGTCCAACACCGGGATCCCCTCCGGACTCGACTTGAACAACAACGGGGTGGTCGGGGGCCCCGATGATGCCTTCGGTTTCGGCTTCTTCCCTGGCCAGTTCGGGATGGCGGTGTACTCGATGTATCCCATCGACTACGACTCGATTCGCACCTTCCAGCTGTTCCTGTGGAAGGACATGCCCGGGGCGATGCTGCCGGACGATCCGAACACCCCCGAGCCAGCCGATTGGTATTCGCCTGAGGAGCTCGAGGTGTTCCGGCTCTCCTCGAAGAGCCATTGGGATGTCCCGATCGAGATCGGGAACAAGTTGGTTCACTTTCTGGTCAGCCACCCCACCCCACCGGTGTTCGACGGGCCTGAGGATCGCAATGGCACCCGCAACTTCGACGAGATCCGGTTCTGGGCCGACTACATCAGCCCCGGGAAGAGCCGCTACATCTACGACGACGACGGTGTGCACGGTGGTTTGAAGCCGGGTGGGTTGTTCGTCATCGCAGGTGATCAGAACTCCGATCCGCTCGATGGCGACAGTATCCCCGGAGCAATCCAGCAGCTGATCGATCACCCCCTCGTCAACACCAGGGTGACGCCCACGAGTCCCGGCGGTCCCGAGCAGGCCGCCCTCCAGGGTGGCGCGAACCTCACCCACCTGAGCGATCCTGCCTTCGACACCGCCGACTTCGCCGACACAGCGCCAGGCAACCTGAGGGCGGACTACGTGCTGCCGCGCAAGAACATTCAGATCAGGGATGCGGGTGTCTTCTGGCCTTTGGCCACAGATCCGCTGTTCTCACTGGTCGGCACTTTCCCGTTCCCCAGCTCGGATCACCGGCTGGTATGGATCGACACCGCTCTTCCTGGCGTCCGATGAGACGTCCCGTCTGAATTGACGGATTGACATCGGGGCCCCGTACGGGGCCCAGATGTGTACGGGCTCAATTGGTGCGTCGTTGAGGGACAAACAAGACCAGCCGTGGGGCGCGGTCGGTATGACAGGGTGGTTGGTATCGGATCTCCGAAACTGAACAGCCCCCGCAAAGGGCCACCATCCCCACGCCTGGACTTCTGCACGGGATCTAGGATTCCCGAGGATCGCGAACGACACGAGAGGTGGGCGTGGCAGTCAAGGTGATAGTCGAACTCCATGCCAAACCCGGCAGGCGCGAGGAGCTCAAACGCCTTATCGAACGGATCGTGGCTGAACAGGGACCGAGTCAGCGTGGATTCCTGGGCAGTACGCGTTACGAGGTGCTCGACGATCCCGACTTGTTGGTTGAGATCGCTGATTGGGAGTCAGCCGAGGCACGGCTGGCACACATGCAGGAGAGCGCCGCCACAGGCGCCTACGCACCCCTGGCGGACATGCTGGCAGCACCATTCAGGGCCACGGTCATCAGCCCATTGACCTAATTCGCGAGGGCCGGCGCCCGTGTGGCCCGGGCCTGAACGGCTCTCCGACTCTGGTAGAAGGGTCGTGCCGGACGATGCCGGCATGGGCAAGCCGTCCCAGCTCGCGAGGAAAGGCCGATCGCAACGGTGCGGACATCAAGTTGGTGGCAGCGGCGAGATCGTCGCCGAGTTACCACCAAGACGGTCGCGTCGTCGTCGAATCCCGGCAGGCGTGTAACTGAGTCGACTGTCGGAGAGCCTTCGGAGCTTTTGGCCGACCACTCGTGGCGAGTGAAGCCGAGCCGGGAGGTGGCATCCTTTCAGTTCGTGGCTCTGAGGCGGTGGATCCCGATCATCTGATGTGAAACGGGCGCTGACGGTGGGTGGAAGCGGGCTGCGTGCATGTCTCGTACCAGACGCTCCAACACCGACTTGCGGAAGTAGGAGCGCCCTCCGACCAGGGTCACCGCTAGGTCAACGACCTCTGCGGAGGCGGTGGTCTATTCCTCCTTGGTGGTGATTGCCGCGATCATCCCCGCAACCATGTCGGCCTCATCGGCCACCCTGCGGCTGCCTGACTCCAGGAGAGCCGAGGCCCGCAGGTGAGCGCTCTCCATCCTGCCCACCAGTTCTTCAGTAAGGGCAAGGGAGCGGAAGGTGGTGTTGTTGCCCTTCCCCAGGGCGGTGTACGCCTGAATACGGGCACGATCGGCGATCCCCATGTACACCCCACTCACCAGGGAAAGGAACCAGCGGATGGCACGGGCAAACTGCGGGTCCCAAGCCGGGCCGGCGGCGGGGAGTCGCGCACTCACGGCGGTGGCCGGGACGACCACGTCGTCGAGGATGATGTCGTGGCTGGCCGTGGCCCGCATCCCCATCGTGTCCCAGGTTGGGTCGATGCTGATACCGGCAGCGGATGTCGGCACCGCCATCACCAGGATCTCGCCGCTTTCGGCGTCTTTGGCGTTGACCCTGACTACGTCCATCACGTCGGCCTGCGAGCAGAAGTACTTGCGGCCACTGATCCGATAGCCGTCACCGTCGGGTGTGGCGATTGTTGGGGTGTCCCATTCCCCGGCCACGATTGCCTCGGCCCCGGTCGACCCGAGAACGATGCCCTCGTCGGCGACCCGGCGCAGGGCAGGCTCGTTCGCCCCGCTGGCTCGCCAGCCCTCGGCGGCAGCACCTACCTGAAACAGATGCATGTTCACCGAGAGGGCAGTCGAGGCGCAGGCTGCCCCCAGGACTCGTTGCGCTGCTACTGCCTCCAGCAGGGTGGCGTTGAGACCACCGAGTTCCGCCGGCACCGGACCACGGAGATAGCCGAGATCCCGCAGCAGATCATAGTTCTCCTTGGGGAAGCGTCCGGCCAGGTCGACCTCCGCCGCCCTGGATTCCAAATCGATGCTCGCCTTGGCGGCTACATCCAACATCTCGCTCATTCCGTCTCCTTAGCGACGTGGAATGGAGTCAAAGGTACGAAAGGGGGATCAGGTCGACTAGTACAAGGAATGGACCGCCGCGGTAGCCTTCTCGCAGCCCGGACCCGGAGGCACATGAGCGAATATCACCAGTACTGCCCGATCGCCAAGGCAGTCGAAGTTGTCGGCGAGCGCTGGTCGCTGCTCATCGTGAGAGAGATGCTCGTTGGGGCGAGACGGTTCAACGAGATCGCCCGCGGCCTTCCTGGCATTTCCCGCACTCTGCTCTCGAGCAGACTGCGCCAGATGGAGCGGGCCGGACTGATCGAACGTAGGAACAGCGGCTACGCCCTGAGCCCAGCCGGTGAAGACCTGGCTCCACTCGTGTTCGGTCTTGGAGCCTGGGCGCAGACCTGGATCCTGGGAGATCCCGAACCCGAAGAATTGGACCCGACCCTCCTCATCTGGTGGGGACATTCTCGGCTACACACCGACCTCCTGCCCAAGGAGAGGACCGTGCTCGAGTTCCGGTTTGTCGATCACCAGAACCGGTACTGGCTCCTGGTCGAGCCGAGCGGCACGTCGATCTGTGAATACGACCCGGGCTTCGGGATCGAGGCGGTGATAACCACCGACCTGTTCACCTTGCACCGGGTGTGGAACGGGCGTGAGGAGTTCCGGGCCGCCCTCCGGGCTGACCGGATCCATTTGGAGGGTGACCGGGCCACGGTCCGTCAGCTGCCCAGGGTGCTATCGATCACGACGCTGGGCGAGATGGCCGACGCGGCGAGGGCAATCTGAGCGTTTGTCCCCAGGCGGAGTGCGAGGAACTGGGTCATCCGAGGTTGGAGCCGCCGCCCTGGCTTGGGCTGAAAAGGTCGGATGGGAGGTGGCCCAGGTCACGACCCGTTCGGACCACATCCTCGGCCGCGCCACGAGTCCGCTGCGCACCCCCCTCGTCGCAGAGCTTGACGAGCGGGGAATGGACGACGTGACTGTGATTGTGGAGCTGGTGCCGGGCACCTTCGCCGTGCTCGAGGGCAAGGAAGGGTGACGGGCGTCGCGGGTGATTGTGTCGGAGAAGCAGTCATTGGACTACGTCCACACAACGAAAGTCAGCTCGTAATCAGGGCAACGCCCAACACGATCGGGACCAACAGAGGAAGCTGAGGGAAGCCGACACGGGCGGGAACCACAACCATCCCAATCACCGACACGGCACCGATGGCCACACTGGCCCACGCGGCCCACGTCGCCGGAAACACGGCTCTCACCATGGCAATACCGAAAACGACGTAAGCCAGGCTGCTCAAGACGATATAGGACACCTCGGCCCAGTTCGCCGCGGCCCACATCGGCTCCAGCCAACCCGGCGTCGTCCCGGCGTCTCGTCGAGCCTGAGCGGCCACGCCCACCGAGCCGAAAAGGACGAAGACTGCCGCCAGCATGCTCACCACACCCGGGATGAACAGCCCCAGCGCAATCGATGCCAGGATCCCCTCGCCGCTTCGGCTTAGAAGCACGCCGAAGGCGCTGATCCCGGCAGTGGCCACCGCCAGCATCGCCACCCATACGACGCCCATCCAAGCCCACTGACGTCGGTGCCCGGCGATGTGCTCGACCTTTGAATCGCGCTCGGAGGCCCAGAAGATGCCCATGAACCGACCCCGCGCCGAGACGACAGCATCTGCGGCCAGCAACGGCACCAAGAGCAGGAGAACGACGCCGGCCAATCTCATACGACGACCATCACCGTTCGCCGATCAGATGACTGATGGTCGTGCCTGCTGGCGCGCACACAGCCACACGGCGACAACAATGACCCATATCAGGTCGACCTCGCAGCCGGGAAGACATAGTCGAGCACGATACGCCACCAATGAGGCCGCACCGCGACGAGACAGGGACCCTCAGACCGGGTCCATGAGGGGATCTGTGGTGTAGGCGGGATACCAACCCCGATAGCCCAGGGACCGACCCACGGCCGCCAACGGACCGAACAGTGCCCGCTGCAGTTTGACTGAGGGCCGGGCGAGGTGAATCTCGTCCTCATACTCCCGCATCATCACGGCTAAGCGCAACGGGTTGGGAAGACCCTTCCTATTGGTCTTGCCGTCGGTGGCGAGGCCGAAGAACGTCTCGAAGAATACCTCTGTGCGCAGCGCCGGCCTGAACTCACCCAGCACATGCACATCATCCTCGCCATCGTTCCACCAGACATGGGGGTGGTCGGCGGGTATGACCGCCACGTCACCGGCGGTCAGGACGCGTTCTTCGTCCGCGATGCGAAGCCTCAGCCTCCCCGAGACAACCTCGAACCGTTCTTCCTGTTTGGGATGGACATGCGCCGCAGCGACGAAGCCGCCGGGCTCGGCGTACAGATCACCCTGCAATAGCTGGCCGCCAGTGTCCGCAGCCACCTGTCTCCACACCACCCGCTCCCCTGTCACGGGATGGTGAAGCACCTCCCCAGATCTCGCCATGGCCGCCTCCTGAACGTCGCCTCGCGTACGCTAAGAGACAATCGGGTCGCAGACCATCCCAGGAACCTGGGATTCTCCCAACCCCCTCTTGGGAGCGGTATGAGAGAATCATTCAGTGAACTCGATCGGCCTCGAGGGACGGCAGCGCTTCATACGGCTCATCCACCGCAATCTGGGTTTGAGCGCCTTCTTCGAGGCGGCCGACCGCACCCTGGCGGGACTTGTTGGATTCGACAGCTCGTGCTGGCTCAGCCTCGACCCATCGACGCTATTGCCCACAAGTCATTTCACCCATCAAGTCGCATCCGATCACTTGATGGATCTGGCCGCCAACGAGTTCCTCGAGAGCGACTTCAACAAGTTCGCCGACCTCGCACGCGCTGACCGGCCCGTGGGAGTCCTCAGCCAGGCGACCCAGGGCAATCCCCATCAGAGCCCGCGGTTCACCAACATTCTGGCGCCCCACGGATATGGAGAGGGAGACGAGTTACGCGCAACCTTTTTCGACGGTGAAGGGGCGTGGGGTTGTGTTGCCGTGCATCGCCGCAGGG
>JBFYOJ010000330.1:0-3843 GCA_041303885.1 Acidimicrobiia bacterium
GTCGTGAACGTCCAGGTCGATGGAGGACCTCAGGTGCAGACTCCGGAGGACGCCGGGCCCGACGCCAGTGTCTTCAGCCTCGACCGAACGAGCGGATCTGTGCAGTTCGGTGACGGCCGGCACGGGCGGGTCCCGTCGGGATGGGTGCAGACGTCGAGCCGATACCGATACGGGGCAGGAGCGGTGGCAGTGATCGGGGCCGTGGTCGTGCTTTGTGGCCTTTGGTCGCTTTCCATCTGGAGGCGGTGGCGGAGACGACGGAAGTCAGGCGACTAGTCCCGCCAGTTGCACTAATCCATTCAGAGATCTAATCTACAACCAAATGGTTGTAGGAATTGCGGAACAGGAGAGAGCCGACCGAGTCTTCCACGCACTTGCCGATGCCACCAGACGGGACATCGTGAGACGTGCGATGGAGGGCGGGCAGTCGGTGTCTGCGCTGGCCCGCAGCTATCCGATGAGTTTCGCAGCCGTGCAGAAGCACGTCGCCGTGCTCGAGCGGGCCGCACTCGTGACGAAGCAACGACACGGGCGGGAGCAACTGGTCCGAAGCAACATCGACACCGTCCGCGACGCGTTCAGACTGCTCGATCAACTCGAAGCTATCTGGAGAGGTCGTATCGATCGATTCGGTGATGTTCTCGCCGAACAGAGTCAAGGAGACACCAAATGACTGTGACCAACGTCCACAAGGACTCCGAGGCGATGACCATGACTGTCACAGCCGACTTCGCTGCGCCCATCGGACCGGTATGGCAGATGTGGGAGAACCCACGGCTGCTCGAACGATGGTGGGGGCCGCCGACCTACCCGGCGACCGTCGTCGCCCACGACCTCACGCCGGGCGGCAAGGTCGACTACTTCATGACCGGGCCCGAAGGTGATCAGCCTCGCGGCTGGTGGCGTGTGATCGAGGTCGATGCCCCCAACCGCCTCGAGTTCGAAGACGGATTCGCCGACGACGAAGGCAACCCCAACCCCGAGATGCCGACGATGATCATCCGTGTAGCCCTCGCGGCTCAGCCCGGCGGAGGCACCCGTATGACCATCGAGACCACGTTCCCCAGTGCCGAGGTGATGGAGCAGATGGCGGCGATGGGCATGGAGGAAGGCATCACGCTGGCGGTAGGGCAGATCGACGCACTGCTGCAAGAGGTCGTGGCCGCGTCCTAGCCCGCTCCGAGTGGCGAGCCCGATCCCCGATCTATCGGGGCTTTCCTCTCCACCCCGGCGACGAGAAGGACCCATGAGGGTGGCCACAGCCGGTGATGTGCGCTTGTCGCGATCAGGGGTCAGCCGGGAGGGCGGGGCTGGTAGTCGATAGAGATGCGCGGCGACCTTCCCTGCACATCGTTGCCGTTCGTCGCTACGAGGTTGATCGTCACCGACAGCTCGCTCGTCTCATCGGTGGCGGGGCAGACGAGACGCTGGGAATTGCCACTGAACGGGTCGACGGTGAACGTCGCATTGCGAAGAGCCGGCGGACCCGAAGTGCTCGCGGTGCTCTGAGTCTCATCGGGCATGCCGGCGAGATCACCCTGATTGTGCTCGGCGAGTTCCTCGCCGGGTGTGATGCAGTCCCACTCTGTCCCCCCGGTGAGCACCACTCGTTTGATGCCGCTCTGGTCGTCTGCAGCAGTGGCTTCGATGATGATCCGGCGGTCTCGTTGCACGTTGTCCAAGGTCAGGCCGTCAGTGGCATCTACCGGCGGCTCTTCGAAGCCATCGGTGACCCGTTGCACGGTCACAGTGATCTGAAGGAACTCGGGCGGGGTGGTGTCGTTCGGATCACCGGTCGGATTGCACGCCGTGATGGAGCAAGCCATGGCAATCACAGGAATCAGAAGGAATCCCCTCTTGGACCGGTGGTACCTCACAGTGCGGCGCCGATCGATGAGCTCTTGACTGTGGGTCCGCTGGGTCGGTACATCATTGGCGGCCCCCCTGGTGGGGAGTACTCCACCGTCGACCTTACCGTTGGCGGTGCGAGAGCGGGCGCAACTGAAAGATGACTCATGACAACCACTGTCAGCAGCCGGTACACCGGGTTCGACGCCAAAGGTCCGTGATGCCGGTGCCGATGTGGATCGCCCGGGTCTACAAACGGATCTTCAACCCCATGGAGATCAAACGTGGCGTTAGACCCGTCCTGCGACATGAGGGCAGGTCGTCAGGTAAGACCTTCCGCACTCCCCTCGACGCCCACCCTGGTTGACGGTGGCTGCATCTTCTTCGTGATGTATGGCTCGAAGTCGGATTGGGTCCAAAACGTTCTGGCCGCAAAGGCGGCCATCCTCGAGATCGACGGCGACGAGGTCGAGCTCTCCTCGCCGAAGCTGATCTCGACTGAAGAAGCACGGCAGTTGCTGCCGCCGACGACCAAGACGCCGCCCGATTACCGGTGAGTCGAGTACCTGCTCATGGATGGGGGCAGCTAGCGGCCACGAGCTGTTGTCCTGTCCCGCCGGTACCGTTGGGACCGATGCGGCTGATCGCTGTTTTTGCTCTGATCGCTCTCGCCGAGATGGCGACTTTCTTATGGGTCGGATCAAAGATCGGGTATCTGTGGGCGTTCGGGATCGCCTTCGTCACGGCTGTGATCGGAGGTTATCTGGTCAAACGCGCCGGGTTCTCCGTCTTCAGACGCATCCAACAGAAGGCGCGCCAGGGGCAACTTCCCGGCCGTGAGCTCACCGATGGTGCTTGCATCCTCGTCTCCGGAGCTTTCCTGATCTCACCCGGATTCATCACCGACACACTCGGGTTTCTCCTCTTGATTCCGGCGGTGCGCGCCCTGATTCACCGGATCGTTTCCAGGCGTTTCTCGGCACGGCTGCCTTCAATCGCATCCATTCGGACCATGCGTCAGGACGCGTATGGGAGTGACGAGATCATCGACGTCGAGAGCTGGGAATGAGCCGGATCGGCGCGGACAGATAACGCGCGGGTCTCGGCGGGTCGATGCCTTCACCCAACCTCCCGTCGGCGTTGGTGCCCGCTCTACTCCCCGGTCAGGTCGGCGATCACGGCGAAGTGATCAGATGCCTGGGCTTCGACCACCGCCACCTCGACCGTGGTCAGGTCCGGGGTGTGGAACACATAGTCGATCCGATGCTGCGGGTCGGCCGCACCCGAGGTGAACCCATCGCCCGGCCCTGCCTCCGCCCAAGCATCCACCCAGCCTGCGTCGAGCAGCTCCTCCACTTGACGCCACCCCGGCTCGGCGTTCAGATCGCCGACGAGCACCGCCGGTTGCCGTCCGCCCCACTCCTCGATGATCACTGCCAGTTGCTCGTGATGCACCGGGTAGAGGTCTGCCTCCGGATCCTCCTCGTTCGCGTCCGGATCGTTGATGTGCTGGAGGTGGGTGGAGATGAACAAGACCTCTCCCTCCGGGGTGGCCACGGGGGCGGCCAGATAACCCCGTTGGTATGGGGTGCCCACCTTGGGGAGGAGTTGACGGTCCACCTCGCCCAGGGGGTAGCGACTGAGGATCGCATTCCCCCACACCGGGTCGGTTGTGCCGAAGAAGACGACGTGCTCCCATCCGAGCCGGTCTCCGAGCAGATGGATGAGGTCGGTGTTGGCGTTGAGCAGCCCACCCCTCGCCACTTCCTGGAGGCCCACCACGGTCGCTCCGCTGTCGAGAATCACCTGGGCTATGGCCTCCACATCCATCTCCCCGGAGGTCCCGAACGCTTGATGGAGGTTGTAGGACATGTAGCGGACCGGCCCGGTCTCGCGGGCCGCGGGGAGACTCCCTGCGCCCAACAGTCCAACGAGAGGGAGGACCAGCGCCATCGAGGTGAGCACCGGGATCCCAACCGGGACGGAGTCCGGTGG
>JBFYOJ010000331.1:0-4720 GCA_041303885.1 Acidimicrobiia bacterium
CGACCCGTGTCACCAGTCCAAGCCTCTCGAGCAGCGAGCCGAGACTGTTCATGAAGAAGTAGCCGACGGCTAGGAAGGTGAGCAACTCCAGGATCGTGATCCCCGGATCAGACTCATTGATGTCCGTCCATTCGGGCGAGTCTGCCATCGCTCCGACAACCTACCGAAGACGGTTCGTGATCCTTGGTTTGGACGGTTCGGCAGAAGGAACGAGGTCAAAGGTAGTGACAGCTCTGCCGCCTGGAAGTCGGGTAAGTCCTCGGTCGGATACATGGACGGGCCGGTCCGTCTTCTGGTGGTCGACTCGGAGGGTGCGTACAGCCGGCTCCGCGTCTGGTTCGACTGCGTGGTCGATCTCGAACCCGAGGACAGCACGACTGTTGACGAAGCCAATCACATCGGGGACTGCCACGTCTTGGTCTCCGTGGGCACGATCTCAGCATCGACCGAAGGCGGGTTGACCACGCTGGCATGGAAGCGGACCTTGTCACCGCGCCGTGACGTGTAGGGGTCACGCACTCCGTCGCTGCCCCGATGCCTCTCGGTCACCGGGTAGACGCCCTCGTTGTTGATCTCACAGCGGGGTATCAATTCCATGGCACGCCACGAAAGGGTCCACGATTGCTTGATAGGCAGGGGGCCCCTTGGGTCTTCGCTGCGGAGCAGTGCCCGGCCATGGTCGTTGGGCAGAAGGGGTGGATCGACTGCGGCCGCCTCGGCCAGCATCCAGCGCAGCGCAATACGGCTCGTCGCGGTTTCGGCACCGCCGCCTCCTACATCGCTGTGGCATCCGCTGAACCAGACCTCCCCAATGTCCTGCCTCTCGTAGGCCGGTAGGTCTTCGAGATCGACCCGGGTCATGGCGCTGTCTTGGTCAATGTCCAGTTGACCCCAGGTCGTGTGTTTGAACCACGCCCGACGCTCCTCGAGGGCAAGGGCGTGACGGACATTGGCCACGTCGGGATTGTGACGGAGGTGGGGAAGGATCACCGGTTTCAGCCCGCCATACGACTTGACCGTATCCCACACCCCGAGGAAGTGGACCGGGCAAGGGCGGTTCTCGTGGCGGAGTGCTTCAACCGCCTCGGTGTCCGCCACCATTGGCTGGAAGAGGTCCCACGAGCGTTCGAAGCGCTCGTCGAGGTCGGGGCTGTCGGGTTGGGGCAGATGGCAACGGTGCAGCAGCCCGGCCAGGGCCCTCACCGTGAAGGCTCCCCTGCTGAAACCGAATAGGAAGAGTTGGTCGGAGGGGTGGCACTCCTCGGCTAGGGCGAGGTACATCTGCCGTATGTTCTCCTTGAGCCCGTAGCCGGATATCAGCCCGCGCCCACGGGCTATCCAACCAATCGGACCGCCCTTCCCGGCCTCAGGTGCGGGAAGCATGCGCAGGGCCGGCGACTGGCCCGACGCACGCGTCTCTTTCTCCCGGCGGGCGGTGGTTCCCACACCCTGGTCGTAGATGACCAGCTGGCGTTTCGGGTTGTCGAGCACGAGGTTCTTGACGAGACGAGTCACATTGGTCACCCGGCTGTCAAATGTGTTGCCGGTGCCGTCGGAGCACACAACGATGTTGCGGCTCATCTGTGATGCGTCCGGGACGGGGGCTTTGTTTGCATCCAACTCCTCCCAACACCTCGGGTGTGCCCGGACAGCTCCCATGGTGGAGGCTACGCTTCGAGGCGCGGATCGTCAGGAGACGAAGCCGCTGCCTACGGCGTCGCCCCGGCGAGCAGTTGATCGAAGGTGCACTCCTTCGGGTCCTTGTCCTCGCGGAACCCCTGGAACGATGGTGATCTCAGTCGACCTGCCGAAGTTAGCCGGCGGTGCTCGACTCTGGCCACCAGAGAAGGCGTCACCCAATGTGCCCGGCGAAGCTCGGGACGGGATCTCACCACCTCAGAGGAAAAGGGCCGCTCTATCTCCCCGAGAGCATTCAGTCTCTGGAGTGCCTCGTCCAGTGACCGGCGATCAAAACCGGTGCCGACGTTGCCGACGTAACGCAACTCATCGTCGTCGTACACGGCCATCGCCAGCGAGCCGAAGCTCCCCTTCCGGCGCCCCTCACCCTCGATCCATCCGACGATCACGACGTCGGCATCGAAGGAGAACTTCACCTTCAGCCAGTCACGGGATCGTGCTCCCGGTTGGTAGAGGGAGGAGAGTCTCTTGGCCATGATTCCCTCCAGCCCCTGCTCCTCGGCAGCCTGGAACAGCGCCGACCCGTCGCCCCTGGTGATCGGCGAGATCTGAATGCGCTCCGAGGGGACGATCGTTTCCTCCAATATCCGGCGACGATGCTCCAGCGGCCGGCCCGTCAGATCCGCGCCGTCCAGGTCGAGGAGGTCGAAGACGATGTATGCAACGGGAATCAGGCGTGCCATCTGCTCCACCCGTCGTTCGTCTCTGAGATGCATCCGCTGCTGGAGACGCTGAAACGAGGGAACCCCGTTCTCGAAGGCCACGATCTCGCCGTCGAGGATCGCCTTCAAAGCCACGACCTGTTCGTGCAGCCGGTGCAGTTCCGGATAGGCAACGGTGACGTCCCGATGATTGCGTGAGACGAGTCGGGTCTCCTCATCGCATACGACGATGGCGCGGATCCCGTCCCATTTCGGCTCGAAAACCCAATCGATGTCGTCGAACGGCTTGGCGGTGAGAGTTGCCAGCATCGGCTCGGGAGGTGGTCGCACCTCGCCGGATGGTCGCCGGTCCTCGGACATGATGGCCAGCCACTGTTCCTTGCCGTCCTTGGGCCCGGTGTGCACCAGATGCCAAATCCCGGCCAGACGTTCACCCTCCAGACGGAAGGTGAGACGCTCGTCGTTGCGGTCGATCAACTCGTACTCGCCACGGTCGAAGATCCGCACTTCCCCTCCCCCGTACTCGCCCTCGGGAATGGGCCCGGTGAAGGTGGCATGTTCCATCGAGTGATCCGGGGTGCGTATCGCGAGGTGCCGTTCTCCCCTGCGACGGGGCAGACCCTTGGGGACCGCCCAGGAGACCAGGACCGGCGAGTCCCCGTTCATCATCTCCAGCCGGAAGTCGTGGTGGAGACGGGTGGCGTGATGCTGCTGGATTACGAACAGCTTGCCGATCGGCGCGGTCAGCGGGTCGACGTCGGTGAAGGAGTCCGGGGCCAGGTCTTGATCGTCGCTGGAGCTGGTCATGGGAATGGCTGCTGAACCTCGACCTTATCTCCGGCCGGCGGCGCTCAACGTCGGTCTCGACGTGGCGGCTAACGTCGCGAACCAGACCATGGTGACCGAACGAATCAAACAGATCACGGCAGCCAACGACACGCTGCTGTCTTTCCTCCCGATATGGGAGGAACACCGTCACCAACCGGGTGTCGCCAATTTCGCCTTCGGCAACCCTCAGGAGATGGTGGTGGACGGGTTCGCATCCGCCCTCGCCGCGGCTTCGGTCCCCCGGGACAAGGACCATTACGCCTACAAGTTCTCCGAGGAGGAGTCGCAACGCACTGTGGCGAGCCATCTCACCAAGTGGCGAGGCCAACAATTCGAGCCCGGGGACATCGCGATGACCCCGGGAGCCTTCGGGGCGATCGCGGTCGCGCTCGGCGCTCTCGTGGACGTTGGAGACGAGGTCGTCTATTCGGATCCCTCGTGGTTCTTCTATCGGTCGATGATCCTCTCTGCAGGAGCGACCCCGGTCAGCGTCCCGGTACGGAGCGGCGACTACGACCTCGACTTGGATCGGCTTGCCGCAGCGATCACCGAGAGAACGCGTCTGGTCATCGTCAACACGCCTCACAACCCCACCGGCCGCATCTACCCGCCTTCCACCCTCGAAGACCTTGCCAAGTTGCTGACCGATGCATCGGATCGGTTCGGTGCACCGATCTTCTTGCTCTCCGATGAGCCCTACTCCAAGCTGGTCTTCAGCGACGCCGCCTTCACCAGCCCCGCTCGCTACTACTCGGCCACACTTGTCTCATACAGCTACGGAAAGGTGCTGCTGACACCCGGTCAACGCATCGGCTGGCTTGCCTGGTCGCCGCTCATGCCCGACCGTGAGTCGCTGCGCTCGGCCATCTTCATGGCCCAGATAGCGGGCGGATGGCTGTTCCCGGGCGCCATCATGCAGTACTCACTCGCAGAGCTGGACCGGCTGTCCATCGATCTCGTCGAACTGGAGCGCAAGCGTGATCTCTTGGTCGCCGAGCTCAGCCGCGCCGGTTACGACCTTCAGCCGCCGGAGGGGACCTTCTATCTCTGGGTTCGTTCTCCCGAGGCCAACGATGTCGCTTTTGTGCAGCGTCTCGCCGAGCAAGGGGTGTTGGTGCTGCCGGGCACTACCTGCGCCTCGCCTGGGCATTTCCGGATCTCGCTCACCGGCACCACCGAGATGATCGAGCGAAGCCTCCCGGTCTTTCGGTCGGCCATCTCGGGCTAGCCCAGCTCACTCGGACGAGAGCAGATCTTTCATCCGGCGGTAGATCAAATGAGTCGACCGTCGCGGTGCCACCCGGTTGAAGAGGTTCATGGTCCGGGCGTCGCGGCCCACGTAGATGTGGAGATCCCCGGACTCGATCCCGTCGAGGATGATCTTGGCGGCATCTTCGGGCGAAGTGGTCCGAATCTTGCTTTGATCGACGGAATCCACCGCAGGGATGTCGACACCTGAGTTCGAGGTGATCTCGGTGGCAACAGCGCCCGGGAAGATCACCGACACGCCGACGTTGGTGTCGAGGAGCTCG
>JBFYOJ010000332.1:0-3928 GCA_041303885.1 Acidimicrobiia bacterium
CGATCACTGCCTCCATGGTCTCGTTGCTGACGTCGGCCAGGTCCTGCTCACTCAACTCGGCGACCCCCGACGCGGTGGCCACCCTGTCCTGAAGCGAGTTGCTGGCCACGACGACGATCCCGGCGAAGGCTGTCACGAGGATCACGCCACCGATCACAAGCCGGGTCCGACTCCTCGCTGCGACGGGCGTGCTGGTGTCTTCTTCCTCGTTCCCGGGGTGGCGTTTCCACCAGAGGATGACCGAGACTCCGACTGCCACGGAGGCGATCGGGATCAACCACAAGACCAGGGTCTGCCCGCTCGCCGGGGGGTCGAGCAGGAGGGCTCCGGTGTAGGAGGAGAGCAGCTCGTCGATGATCTGCTGGTCCGTGGCGCCCGAGGCGACCCGGTCCGAGACGAGGTCCATCATGTCTTCGGCCATCTGCGCCGGCGAGTTGGCGATCGACTCGCCTTGGCACACCGGGCATTTGATCCGGGACCCGATCGCCTGAACACGATCCACCTGTGCAGGTTGTGTGGAGATGAGGAGCAACAACACGACCGTCATCGCCACGATGACCGAGGCCGTGGTGACGGTCCGCGCCCGTTCAGACATCGGCCGGCACCCGTTCGGGCGTCGAGGGGCGCCGGGACCGTCGGGCGGCGAGTGACCAGAAGCCTCCGGCGGCGACACTCAGGCCTCCCAGCCAGATCAGCCACACGAGGGGGGAGGTGTCTAGGCCGAGTTCGACCGATTCTGCGTCGAGCCTTCTCAGGGTGAGATACAGGTCTCCCGAGGGTCGGGTCATCACCGCCGGCGTGACGATGCCTGAGGCATCGCCCCCGTACAGGTTGATCCGCGGCTCGAGGGTGGTGAGATGCCGATCACCCTGGAAGACGTCGATTCGCGCACCCTCGACCACCCGGTTGGGCTCATTGCGGCGGAAGGGCATGTCATAGACGAGGGTGTAGCCGGCGAATTCGACCGTGTCCCCGGGTGACAATTCGACCTCGGCGTGGGCCGGGAGGTTGGTGGCAAAGGCGATCCCCACCGCCACCAGCGCCACACCGATGTGGCTCAGTTGACCCGCCCAGAACGGCTGATCGTTCCCGATCACCGTCCGGGCCTCGACGAGGAGCGATTGGCCGCTCTTCTCCGACCGGTTGCGGGCCATCTCGACCAGCAGGCCGACTATCGCCGCAGCGACGAATGTCCCGAAAACGACGGCGAGCACGACCCAGCCGACCCGGGTCACGAACATGGCCGTTGCGATTCCGGCTGCCAGAGCAACGACGGCAGGGCCGCGCAAGCGCCGCCACAACAGCCCCTTGGCTGCGCCCCTCCACGGGGTGACCGCGCCGAATCCGATGGTCAGCAGGAGGAGGAAGGAGAGCGGGACGGCGAGACGGTTGAAGAATGGCTCACCGACCCCGACCTGAGTCCCGGTGAATGCCTCGAGCAGGAGGGGATAGGTGGTCCCGATCAGGACCACGAAGGCGTAGACCGCGAGGAGGAGGTTGTTGACCAGGAACGTCCCCTCGCGAGAGGCAAAACTCTCGATGCGGGGGGATGTCGCAACCAGATGTGAGCGCATCGAGAACAAGGTGAAGGACCCAACGAGCACCAGCACGAGGAACCCGAGCAGAGCAGGCCCGATGGCCGATTGTGTGAACGAGTGAACCGAGTTGATCGTCCCCGACCTGGTCAGGAAGGTGCCGAGGATCGTGAGAGCGAAGGCGCTGATCACGAGGATGAAGTTCCAGGCCTGAAGCATGCCCCGGCGCAGCTGGACGAGACCGGAGTGGAGGAAGGCGGTCGCGATCAGCCAGGGCATCAGCGACGCGTTCTCGACCGGGTCCCACGCCCAATACCCGCCCCAGGAGAGCACCTCGTATGCCCACCAGCCGCCGAGAAGGATGCCGAGGCTCAGAAACGACCAGGCGACAAGGGTGGAGCGGTGGCTCCGGCGCAGCCACTCCGGCCCGGGCTCCCCGAGTGCGAGCGCTCCTATTGCGTATGCGAAGGGAACGGTGAGCCCGACGTAGCCGATGTAGAGAACGGGAGGGTGGACAGCCATCAGGTAGTGGTTCTGCAGGAGCGGATTCGGCCCGGGGCCGTTGGCCGGGACATCGATCGCCGCGAACGGCCACGGGCTGGATGCGGCGCAACCTGTGGTCATCGCGTCGACACAGATCTCGAATGGGTTGGCGACGGTGAGCATGAGCCCGAAGAAGAAGATGGCGACGCCGCCCATCACGGCGAGGGCCGCCGCGCCTAGCCGGTCCGGGTTGTTGCGGTACTTGACGGCGACAACCCAGGTGAACACACCGAGGACCAGGCCCCAGAGGATGATGGAGCCCTCGAGGGCAGCCCAGGCGGTGGCGATGTCGAACGGGAACGGTGTCGCAGTGGAGTGGTGGTTGGCGACGTAGGCGAGGCTGAAGTCGTCGGTGAGGAGAGCCACCTGCATCGCCGACATCGCGATCACGGCCCCGGCCAGAACCAGTCTGCTCGGGGTGGTGAGGTCCGCAGATCCGCCTCGGACCACTCCGATGCCCCTCACCACGAGGAGGATGGCCCCGATCAGGGCGGCGGCCACTCCGGCTGAGCCGAGAAAGGCCAACATCAGCTTTCCGGGTAAGCCCCGCCCTCCTCGGGGGCCTCGTAGTTCTCGTCGTGACGGATGAGGGCGGTATCAGCCTGGAATACGTCGCCGCTCCATGACCCCTCGAGTAGAACCGGGACCTCTTCGGCGAACAGGGACGGTCTTGGCCCGTTGAGTGCGACCGCGATCTCGGCTCCACCATCGCTGACCTCGAATCGGGTCGCACCTTCCTCTTCGACCAACGTGCCGGCGACCACGGTGCCGGCCAGCCGGAACCGCTCACCGTCGGGGAAGTCGGCTTTCTGTGCCACCGCTTCGGTCGGGTACAGGTAGTAGGTGAGGTTGTCGTCGAGGCCATTCAGGGTGAGGGCGAGGACGAGGGCGATCACGCCCCCGATGCCGAGGAACACGAATCGGCGGTGAGCCACTTCAGCCCTTGACCCGGCGGTAGCGCATATGGAGATATGCGGCGTAGCCGAAGATGACCGCGTAACAGACGGCGAATGTGCCGATCACCACCACCAGGTCAGACATCCTTCACCTCCGACAGCCTCGGTGGCTTGACCGCATCACCGGCAAGGCGCGAGTCGGTCGTCGCGTCTGCTTCGGCTTTGGCCACCTGAAGCCTCGTCACCAGCAAGGCGACGAACAGATATGTGATCGCGGCGAAGTTCACCAGTAGCGCAATCAGCATTTCCTGTGGCATCGTCGCCCCATCCGGCCGGATCGAGGGTGTCTGGTGCAGAGTGCGGAAGAGATACACCGAGAAGTAGACGAGGGGCACCTGGACAACGGCGACAACTCCGAGGATGGCAGAACGACGTGCCTTCATCTCGGGGTCGGGTGTTGCACGCCGGAGAGCGAGATAACCGACGTACACGAAGAACATCACGGCGGTCGACGCCAGACGCGCATCACCCCAATCCCACGCTCGGCCCCAGACCGCCTGCCCCCACACCATGCCGGTGAAAAGGCCGATCGCGGTGAAGAGGACACCGCTCTCGGCCGAGGCCTCTCCGAGTCGGTCCCATCTGGCTGTCTTTCGGACCAGCCACATGATCGAGGCGAATGCGGTCACTCCGAATGCGAGGAAGGCGACCCACATCACCGGTGCGTGGATGTGGAGGATCCGGCTGAACTCTCCCTGCAAGTCGTCTGTAGGTGCGGTGAAGGCGAGCCATGTCCCGAAGGCCACCGCAGCGGCGGCCGTTCCGAGCAATATCCGGACTCGCATCATCTCGACGCCTCCTCGAGCGGTCGGGCCAGGGCCACGCCGGCGACGGCGAGGCCCAGATCGGTCGCAACCAGCAACAGCAACCAGGGCAGGATACCGGCGCCCCGAG